>JALRCN010000024.1 GCA_023257295.1 Nitrosomonas sp.
TTCCTGAAATGCTATTGCCTTGGTGTTGCGGAATGCTGCCACATGCGGTCATTAGCGCGGCCAGCAATACCGCCGTAACTGTCGTTGCAGTTTTGTCCGGGAGTGGGGTAACGATTTTCTGAAACAAGGAGCAAGCCTTTATCATGTTTTCACAAGTGTAGGATGTGTTTGAATAC
This sequence comes from Nitrosomonas sp., assembly GCA_023257295.1. Lineage (GTDB taxonomy): Bacteria > Pseudomonadota > Gammaproteobacteria > Burkholderiales > Nitrosomonadaceae > Nitrosomonas. Next base: position 177 of record JALRCN010000024.1, read on the forward strand.
TCATTAAAATACCAAAACCAAGCAACATTGTCACCATTGATGTACCGCCATAGCTGATTAAAGGCAGCGGCACACCGACGATCGGAAGGATACCACTAACCATGCCCATGTTAACGAAGATATAAATGCAAAAAGTCAGGGTAATCGAACCGGCGATCAAGCGCGTGAACTGTGTCGGCGCCTGTGCGGTGATCGTTGCGCAACGGCCGATAACCACTAAATACAGCAATAATAACAGAGTATTGCCGATTAAGCCGAATTCTTCGGAAAATACGGCGAAAATAAAATCGGTACTCTGCTCCGGCAGAAAATCCAATTGCGCTTGCGTGCCGTTCTGCCAGCCTTTGCCGACAAGGCCGCCGGAGCCGATGGCGATGGACGATTGTATCGTATGATAACCGGCACCCAGAGGATCCTGCGTCGGGTCCAATAACGTCATGATACGTCGTCGCTGATAATCGTGCATCAGCGTCCAAACCACCGGCAGACTGGCTGCAGCCGCCACCGCCAATCCGGCAATAATGCGCCACGACAACCCCGCCAGAAACAGCACAAAAAAGCCGCTGGCTGCGATCATGATGGCGGTTCCCAAATCCGGCTGGCGCAAAATCAATACGACCGGCAGCATCAACAATATCGTGGCCACTAAATAATCCCGCATGCGTAAGGTAATTTCGTGCTTGTCGAAGTACCAAGCCATCATCAACGGGATCGCGATTTTCATCAATTCGGAAGGCTGAATTCTAGTGACGCCGATATTCAACCAGCGCCGCGCGCCATTGTTGATTTCACCGAATAACGCGACACCGACGAGCAATGCCAATCCGAACAAATACATCGGTAGCGCCAATCGCCGGATATGCTGTAGCGGGATATTAGCTACCAACCACATGATCGATAGCGCAATCAGTATATTGACCATCTGATTGCTGACCTTGGCTATGTTCGCTCCGGCGGCGCTATATAAAGTTATCAATCCAACACCCATCAATGCAAGCAACCCGATCAGCAAGAAACTATCGATATAGCGCGTCAGAAAGTGCCAGATTTTTTTTATGTCGATTGTGCGTTGCATGGATGAATTTAGCGAAACGCTAATGATAAAAATCTATCAGAGATGATCGTGCACATGATCTTCGCCGGGCTCGTCAAGCAATGCAACCGTTGTTTCCGGCATTTCGCCCAACAAGTAGTAATCGAAAACCTGCCGAGCAATAGGCGCTGCCGTCGAGCCGCCGGTTCCGGTATTTTCAACCAAAATCGCCAAAGCGATTTGTGGATTCTCGGCCGGTGCGTACGCGATAAACATTGCATGATCGCGATGACGCTCGTTGATTGTCTTTTCGTTGTATTTCTCGCCCTGTTTGATCGCAACGACTTGTGAAGTGCCCGTTTTACCGGCAAAGGTATAGGCAGCATTGGCACTTGCTCTGGCAGCGGTACCGCCGGGTCGGGTGACATCAACCAGTGCATTCTTGACGACTTCAAGATTTTTGGGCTTAAGGTTTACGGTATACAGCAAGTTGGGAGGAATATTCTCAATTTCTCCGGTTTGACTGTTTTGAATCTGCTTAACGAAGCGCGGCTGATAAGCCTTACCGTTATTTGCAATGATCATCGTGGCAAAAGCGAGCTGCAGCGGCGTGGTCAGATTATAACCTTGCCCGATGGCAACCGAAATAGTATCGCCCGCAAACCATTTTTGCTTATATTGATTCATTTTCCATGCGGACGACGGCAACAGTCCGGAGGCTTCGCCTTCGACGTCGATGCCGGTTTTCCTGCCTAGCCCGAATTGACCGATAAAGCTGTGGATATTATCGATGCCAAGGTCATTGGCAAGGCTGTAATAATAGGTGTCGCATGAGACCACGATGGATTTGTGCAAATCGACCCGGCCATGTCCGCCCGGCTTCCAATCGCGGAAACGATGCGCGGAGCCCGGTAACGAAAAATACCCGGGATCGCTCATACTGTATTCCGGCGTGCGCTTGCCAAGTTCCAGCGCAGCTAAAGCCATAAACGGCTTGAACGTCGATCCCGGCGGATAAACGCCGCGCAATGCGCGATTGTTGAGCGGCCTGTCGATTGAATTGTTGAGTAATTTCCAATTTTCTTGATCGATGCCACCGATAAAAAGGTTGTTGTCGTAACCCGGTTTGCTGACGAATGCCAGAACTTCGCCGTTATTGGGATCCAAAGCGACCAAGGCGCCCCGGCGTTCACCGAATGCTTTTTCTGCAGCTTGTTGCAAGCCGAGATCCAATGAAAGAATCAGGTTATTGCCCGGAGTCGGCGGCGTGCGCGACAAAACGCGAATAGAGCGACCCGCCGCATCGGTTTCGACTTCTTCGAAACCGATGGTGCCGTGCAATTGTCTTTCGTAACTTTGTTCCAAGCCGATTTTACCGATATGTTGCGAGCCGCGGTAATTGGGAAGCTCTCGATTGAGTTCCAATTGTTCCAGATCCTGGTCGTTGATCCGGCTGATGTAACCGACGACATGCGAGACGATTTCTTTTTCCGGATATTGGCGGAATACGCGCGCTTTGATTTCGATGCCGGGAAACCGGTAGCGATTGGTTGCAAAAGCCGCAATCTCGGCATCGGTCAAGCGTCCGCGTATCGGCAGGCTCTTGAATCGCTTGCTTTCCTTCAGCAATTTCTTGAAACGTTGGCGGTCGGTCGGCGTAATGTCGATTACCGTAGCCAGTTCGTCCAATGTTGCGTCGAGGTCCTTTATTTTTTTGGGGATGATTTCCAGCGTATACGCCGAATAATTCTGCGCCAGCGGCTTGCCGTTCCGATCGAGGATCAGTCCGCGATTGGGAACCAGCGGTAAAATGGAAATGCGGTTTGCTTCCGCCAGCGTGTGGTAATGCTCTTGTTGGACGATTTGTAAATAATAGAAGCGTGCATAAAGGATCGCGAACAAAATCAACACAAATCCGATGCTGATCAGCAGACGGAACCGGAATTTGGATAGCTCAAACGGATGATTTCGTAATTCTACATACTGCTTCATAATGCATCAGGATCGGGTTTTTGCTTCTGCAACCGCATTAACACGAAAGAAGCGGGTGCCCACAGTAAAGCGCCGGTTGCGGAGGCGAGAAAATATGACCAATCGGGTGGCGAGGCTCCGTTGGATAGTGCAATCAGCACAATGATGGATTGCATGATGAAAAATGTAAAACCGATCTGCGGTGCTTGCTGCAACGCATTGAATAAACGCAACCTGCGTCCGAACACCAAGGTCAGATACACAACGACACAATAGGCCAAGGCATACTGTCCCAAAATACCGGCATTGCCGACATCCATCATCAATCCCAGGCCGAAGGCGATACCCATGCCCATTTTTTGCGGATGATTCACGCTCCAGTACGCAATGGCAAGGGCTATAAAATCGGGACGCAGCATCAGGAAATCGTCTTGCAACGGTATGAAATTCAATATCAGCGCCGCTACCAGGCTGCCCGCAATAAGCCAATTATTGGCAGGCACGTAAACATCCTGCCCCAAATAATTTTCTTTCTTGGTCGAGTTGCTTTGGTTAGTTCTTTCCGGATTCAATTACAGGTGTCTCTGAAGAATCAGTCGGTTCTGTTGGTATCAACGATAAAACTAAAACTTGTTTATTCCGATCGGCACCGGCAACTGGGGTGCCGATGATCAGCGCAAAATCGTCCCCGGAATCTTGCTCGATTCTTTGTACGATTGCAACCGGAATGCCGGGCGGGTAAACGCCACCGATCCCGGAAGTGACCAATAAATCATCGCGCTGCACATCGGTATTCAGCGATAAAAAACGCAATGCCAATTCATTGTTCTTGCCGGTACCGGTAACGATAGACCGGATGCCGTTACGTAACACTTGCACCGGCACCAAATGGTCTTTGTCAGTGATCAATGTAACCTCGGACGACCAGGGATACAACTGCGTAATTTGCCCGACAATGCCTTTATCGTCGATGACGGCTTGACCCAATTCGATGTGGTGCCGACTGCCCTTGTTCAATGTGATTTTATGGTTGAACGGATCGCGCGGCGTATACAAAATGTCGGCTAACACGGCTTTGGTTTTGGTTTGCGTTTCGATTTGCCGCACCGCGCCCAGCAGGTTGCGCAAGTGGTTATTTTCAGATCCCAGCGCGTGCAGCGTCAGTAATTGTTCCCTGCTTTCCAGATACAATTGCCTGAGCTTTTCGTTTTCTTCCAGCAGATAAAAACTGGCGATAAATTTCTCAATAGAGTCGACAATATCCGCCGGAAAATAAGCGATCCGCTGCAACGGAAAAATAATCACGCCGATGGACTGGCGCAAATGCGGAAAATATTTGAAGCGTGTATCCTCCGCGATCAATATGCAGGACAACAATGCGAATACAAACAGGCGGGCAAACGGACCTGGGCCATGTCTGAAAAACGGAGGAACTGTTTCCATGACGCGCCGTATTTATATTTGTAAATTTGAAGTTATCGCTGAATCGATCGATAAAAACAAAAAAATTAAACGCGAAGCGCTTAATCGCGGGCGAAAATGCCGGTGGATCGATCCATGTTTTCCAATGCGACCCCCGCGCCCCGTACGACACAAGTCAGCGGATCGTCGGCAATGATAACCGATAGACCGGTCTCTTCCATTAATAAACGGTCGATGTTGCGCAACAAAGCGCCGCCGCCTGTCATGACCATGCCTTTTTCGGCGATGTCCGAGCCTAATTCCGGCGGGGTATGTTCCAGCGCCGATTTAACCGCGCTGATAATGCTATTGAGCGGCTCCGCCAGCGCTTCCAGAATTTCGTTGCTGGAAATGGTAAAACTGCGCGGTATGCCTTCGGCGAGATTGCGGCCTTTGACCTCGATTTCCCGCACCTCGGAACCTGGAAACGCGGAGCCGATTTCTTTTTTGATGATTTCCGCAGTGACTTCGCCGATCAGCATGCCGTAATTGCGGCGGATATAATTGATAATGGCCTCGTCGAATTTGTCGCCGCCGACGCGCACCGAATTGGAATACACGATACCGCCCAGAGAAATGACCCCGACTTCGGTTGTGCCACCGCCGATATCCACGACCATCGAACCCGTCGGCGATTCAACCGGCAAATCCGCACCCAGCGCTGCCGCCATCGGTTCTTCGATCAACTCGACCTTGCGCGCGCCGGCGCCGTAAGCCGCTTCGCGAATCGCTCGGCGTTCGACTTGCGTGGAGCCGTAGGGTACGCAAATCACGATGCGCGGATTGGCGGAAAATAAGCGCGGCGGATTGACCTTGCGGATAAACATCTTGAGCATTTGCTCGGTGACGGTAAAATCGGCAATCACTCCGTCTTTCATCGGACGAATCGCGGTAATATTGCCCGGCGTGCGTCCCAACATTTGTTTGGCGGCAAGTCCGACTTGCTGGATCGTTTTTTTGCCGTTATTACCGTTTTCTTCACGAATGGCAACTACGGAAGGCTCGTCCAGCACAATACCCTGGCCGTGAACATAAATCAGCGTATTGGCGGTACCCAAATCAATTGCCATGTCCGTTGAAAAATAGCTACCTAGAATGCTGTTATTGAAGAAATTAAACATAAGGGCAGGATCCGATTGTTAATAATTGTGATGAAAGCGAATGATAAATAAAACCGGCAAAAAATAATACGACTGGTGAACTGCGGCATGATACCCTAATATGTATTTGAATATAAGGTTGCTCATCTAAAATGACTTTAACGGTAAACGATGTAAAACGAATTGCCGATTTGGCCTATATCGAAATCGATGACAAAGAAGCGCAAGACACGTTAACGCAGCTTACGGGAATTTTTAATTTGATCGAATCAATGCAGGCGGTGGATACTGCATCCGTCGAGCCGATGTCGCATGCGCAAAGCGTTGCGCAACGCTTACGCGAAGATCGGGTCAGCGAAACCGTCGAGCGCGAGCGATATCAATCCATCGCGCCGCAAGTCGAAGCCGGGCTTTATCTGGTACCGCAAGTGATTGAATAACAGGTATCGTACGCCCTGATTGTCTCTGCAACATTTTAATTTTCGTTTCGTATTATGTTTAACGCCAGCCTTAAACAGCTCTCCGATCAGCTTGCCGGGAAAAAGATTTCCAGCACCGAGCTGACTACCGAATTTCTCAAGCGCATCAAGACCCTTAACCCGGAATACAATGCGTTCATTACCGTCAATGAAGACATGAGCCTCGCGCAAGCGCGCGCTGCCGACGGCATGATTGCTGCCGGGAAAGCGAGTCCGTTGACCGGTATCCCGATCGCGCAAAAGGATATCTTTTGCGCCAAGGGGTGGCTGACCACCTGCGGTTCCAAAATGCTGTCGAATTTCGTGTCGCCGTACGACGCCGGTGTTATCGAACGCTTCAATCAAGCGGGTGCGGTCAACATCGGCAAAACCAACATGGACGAATTCGCCATGGGATCGAGCAACGAAACCTCGTATTACGGCATCGTCAAGAATCCATGGGATATCGCAGCCGTGCCCGGCGGCAGTTCGGGCGGCGCAGCCTGCGCCGTTGCGGCGCGTTTGGCGCCTGCAGCAACCGGTACCGATACCGGTGGTTCGATCCGCCAGCCCGCCGCGTTGTGCGGCATTTCCGGCATCAAGCCAACGTACGGATTGGTGTCGCGCTACGGCATGATCGCGTTTGCCTCCAGCCTGGATCAGGGCGGCCCGATGGCCAAATCGGCCGAAGATTTGGCGCTGCTGTTGAATGTCATGGTCGGATTCGATGCGCGTGATTCGACCAGTTTGCAGCGCGACGCCGAGGATTACGCGCGCGATCTGCAAAAACCATTGACCGGTTTGCGCATCGGCTTGCCGAAGGAATACTTCGCCGAGGGCATGAGCGGCGATGTGGCGCGCGCACTTGAAACCGCATTGGACGAATACCGTAAATTAGGCGCGCAAACAGTCGAGATTTCGCTGCCCAACGCATCGCTGGCGATCCCCGTTTACTATGTACTGGCTCCCGCCGAAGCATCGAGCAACTTGTCCCGTTTCGACGGCGTGCGTTACGGTTATCGCGCGCCATCGTATACCGATCTGGCCGACATGTACCGCAAATCACGTGCACAGGGCTTCGGCGCCGAAGTGAAGCGGCGCATTTTGATTGGCACTTATGTGCTGTCGCACGGTTACTACGACGCCTATTACATCAAAGCGCAAAAGCTGCGTCGCCTGATTGCGCAGGATTTTGCGCAAGCGTACCAGCAATGCGACATCATCATGGGGCCGACCACGCCGACGGTGGCATTCAATCTCGGCGAGAAAAGCGGCGATCCGATCCAAATGTATTTGTCAGACATTTACACCAGCGCGGCCAACTTGACCGGCATGCCGGCGATGTCGATCCCGGTCGGATTTGGCGACAAAAACCGTCCGATCGGACTGCACATCATCGGCAACTATTTCAAGGAAGCGCAAATGCTGAACGTCGCGCACCAATACCAACAGGTCACGGGTTGGCATTTGCAATCGCCCGTCTAACCCAATGTTCAATATTTAGCTGGAAAATTCAACATGCAGTGGGAAATTGTCATCGGTCTTGAAGTTCATGCGCAACTGTCGACGCAATCCAAAATTTTCTCAGGCGCTTCCACCGCTTATGGCGCGCCGCCGAATACGCAAGCCTGCGTGATCGACTTGGCATTGCCGGGTGTGCTCCCGGTGCTCAACAGAGGCGCGGTCGAACGCGCGATCAAATTCGGCTTGTCAGTCGGTGCGAAAATCAATTCGCCATCGATTTTCGCGCGCAAAAATTACTTTTATCCCGATCTTCCGAAAGGCTACCAGATCAGCCAATTCGAACTGCCGGTGGTGCAAGGCGGCACCATTCACATTCAAGTCGACGGCGCGGAAAAAACCGTGCACCTGACGCGCGCGCACCTGGAAGAAGACGCCGGCAAGTCGCTGCATGAGGATTTCCATGGCATGAGCGGCATCGACCTGAACCGTGCCGGAACACCGCTGCTGGAAATCGTCTCCGAACCGGACATGCGCAGCAGCGCGGAAGCGGTGGCGTACGCCAAAACCTTGCATGCGTTGGTGCGCTGGATCGGCATTTGCGACGGCAACATGCAGGAAGGCTCATTCCGCTGTGATGCCAACGTATCGGTGCGGCCAATGGGCACGGAAAAACTCGGCACGCGCTGCGAAATCAAGAACCTGAACTCGTTCCGCTTTCTGGAAAAAGCCATCGATTTCGAAGCGCGGCGGCAAATCGAAATCTTAGAGGACGGCGGCAGCATCCGCCAGGAAACCCGCCTGTACGACGCCAGCAAAGACGAAACGCGCACCATGCGCAGCAAGGAAGACGCCAACGACTACCG
>JALRCN010000218.1 GCA_023257295.1 Nitrosomonas sp.
GTTCAAAGATCATGTCTACGCGACCGACTTCATCGCTCAGGACGAAGAAACCGCCGACAAGCACATCGTGACGCCTGCGCAGTACGACGTGCCTTACTATTCACCCAGGTTCTAATCGATATGATCATTAAAAACAAAACCATCGTTGCCGACGATTGGATGGTCTTGCGGCTGCAGGAACACGAAACTGCGGAAAGCATAGCTGTTGCCGCAGGCAAAGTCATTGTTCCGTTGAAAGTATGGCAAGCACAACGCGAGACACTGCAACAGCGCAAAAACATTGGCGTCTGGCTGGCCAGCGACGAACGTCCGGAAGACTTGAAGGGCGATATCGGCAAATTTGCCGTGATTGCGGTCGATTTTCCGAAATTCTCCGACGGCCGGGGTTATTCCATCGCCTACAATTTGCGCGCACGCTTGGGCTATACCGGTGAATTGCGCGCCATCGGCGATGTATTGCGCGACCAATTGTTTTATCTGCAGCGCGTCGGTTTCGATGCCTTTGAGCCACGCACAGATCGCAGCATTGAGGATGCGCTGAAAGGATTGAGCGATTTCTCTGAAGTCTATCAAACCTCCATCGATCAAAAATCGCCGCTGTTTCGCCGCGTGCAGCGCAAAGGAAATCCGGCAGGCGCAGCATGAGCGAATTGCAGCAAAAAGTCGATCGAGTCGTAGCGCTTCTGACCAATACCGTACGCGATTTTTCGCCGGTGGCTTTTGCCAACAGCCTCGGCGCCGAAGACATGGTGCTGACCGACATCATCGACCGTAACCGGATCGCCGTCGAAATGTTCAGCCTTGATACCGGACGCTTGCCGCAAGAAACCTATGACTTGATGCACATTGTGCGAGAACGCTATCGAACACCGCTGCATGTTTATTTTCCCGAGGCGAAACATATTGAAGCTTATGTCGCCGAACATGGCGTCAACGGTTTTTATCAGAGCATCGAACTGCGCAAAACCTGCTGTCATATCCGCAAAGTCGAGCCGCTGCAGCGCGCCTTGCAAGGCAAACGCACTTGGATCACCGGCATCCGCCGCGAACAAGCCGCCACCCGCATCAACCTGGAAATCTCCACTTTCGATGCCGATCACAACATGCAAAAGATCAACCCATTATTGGAATGGTCCAACGCCGAGATATGGGAATATCTGAAGCAAAACAACGTGCCTTACAACAAACTGCACGACAAGTTCTATCCCAGCATCGGTTGCGCGCCTTGCACGCGGGCCGTCACACCGGGCGAGGACTTACGCTCCGGACGCTGGTGGTGGGAAAACCCGGAAACCAAGGAATGCGGGTTGCATGTCAGAAAAAGTTCTTAAGAACCACGAATGCACACAAATTGACACGAATAAACTGCTGCTGTTTCTAGATCTTCAGGGCACTTCTATAAATTCGTGTCCATTCGTGGTTAGCAAAAACTCAGCAGTACATCATGCTCGCCCTGACAATCTTTCCACCCATTGCAACTGCCTGGGCAGGCAAACGGTTTTAATATCGTAGTTAGCTTGGGCGAAAGTGCGGGCATTGCGTCCCAATTGCTGGCGTTGCGTTTGGTCTTCCAGCAATTCGCACACATTCCGGGCCAATCCGGTTACATCAAAAAAGTCCACCAGCCTACCCGTTTCATTGTGTTTAATCGCTTCCTGCAACGGTTGCGTGTCGCTGGCAACGATGGCGCAGCCCACGCTCATCGCTTCCAGCAAGCTCCAGGAGAGCACGAACGGATAGGTCAGATAAACATGCACTGTCGACAGTTGCAGCAGTGGAATAAAATGTTGGTAAGGAATATTCCCCAGAAAATGAACCCGGGACCAATTAGCCTCGCTAATTTGTGACCGAACCTCACTGGCAAAGATTTCCTTCCATTTTTTACCGCTTTCTGGCCGTGCACCATAGCTAACATCGTCTCCGCCCACGATTAGCACCCGAGCACTCGGGCAGCGCCTTAGCATCTCGGGCAACGCCCGCATAAAAATATGATAGCCCCGATAAGGCTCCAGATTACGGTTAACAAAAGTAATGACTTCACTCTGCCGGGTCAGAACAATATTTCCATTTAGCGTCAAACTGGCGTTTGGATCGGGCGCCACCGTTCCGGTATCGATACCGTCATGCACCACTGTAATTTTGCTGCGAAACGATTCGGGAAACGTACTCGCCTGCCAATGCGTGGGACTAATACCTGTATCGGCCACCTCGAAGTGCAACAGGTTGTTCAGGTTCTTAAGGCGCAAGCGGCAAACGTCACCTTCATCCTTAGAGGGAAATTCGGGATCAAAGCCCACATCCGCACCGCGCGGATGGTAATAAAATTCGCAGTAGATGCCCAGTTTCGCATCAGGCCACACCTCCTTCAGAAACAGGCTTTCGCCCCAGCCGTGATGAGCAACGATTACATCAGGCATAAAACCCTGCGCTTTCATCCGTGAGGCTGCCCGGAAACAAGCCTCACCACGAATAGTTTTAGTTTCGAAATCGCTGACCCACGGATGAATATCCGGCGTAGTACCCCGGGTAGCGGTGTAAGGCACGAGCTTTACCCCCTCCCACTCCTTGGCTTCGGTCTTCTGCATCGTCATAGCGACAACATTGTGACCACGCTGCACCAAGGCAGGCGCCAAAAACTTGAACTGACCGGGAAAATTCTGATGGATAAAAAGAATATTCATCGCTTTGCTACCATTTCGTAAACTGCATTGCGCGCTTACCCACGGCGATGACGACCACAACCACTTGCGCGTCGCGCACTTCATACACTAGCCGAAAACCCGTACTTCTCAATTTGATTTTGTAGCGATCAGGATGCCCCGAGAGCTTGGCCGCAAGTACGCGCGGATTCGCCAACCGCTCAGCCAGCTTCTTCTTGAATTGCTCACGCACGCTGCCATCCAATCGTTGCCATTCGGTCAAGGCATCTTCCTTGAAGCGCAAATCAAAGCGCATCGAGCGTTACCGCAATTTCCTCTTGTCCGGCGCGACCATCAGCTATGGCGTTCAGCTCCAGATCTTCCAACCTGTCCATCAGCGCTTCGTAAGCTTTGGCCGGCACGCAGTAAAAAGCCGGCTCATTGCGATTGAGAATAGCCACCGGTCCGCCTTCTCCGGCAGACACGGTTCCCATCGGATCGCGCTTGAGTTCAGTCACGCTGGCGGCAACCGATGCGAGCAGCAGATGTGCCATAGAAATTCTCCAGTCCGGTTAAAAGAGCTAATAATAGCATCTTTAAAAAGTCTCTAACAAGAGCCACTCAAACCACCACCCGCAACGCCCCCAGTTTGATCAACCACGCCAAGGCTCGGAACACAAAGGCCTGTCGTTCGACGGGGATAATCTGAACCAGATCGGCTGCGGCTTTGGGGCCGATTGCCGCAATCTCCAGAATCGCCCGGATTTCATCCTCATCCGGCAGAATCACTTTGGCAAAATCGACCATTGCCAACGCACGATATGCCGATACGCGCCGGATCGCGGCTGCAGCATCGACATCCACCAATCCCAGCACCGTTTGCGGTGCGAGCAATTGTGCCGGATAGGCCGCAAACGAATGGAACGGATCCATGCGCGCCGGCCAGGAGTACGCCAGCGGCTTCAAATCCCGGGACTGAATCTTGCGAATCTCTGTCAATTGCGCCCACAACGCTTCGTACTGCGGAATGATCGTTGCCCAATCATAAACCGCGCGAGCACGTGCCCTGCCGGCCTCACCCATTTCCCGGCGCAACTCGGGTGACTGAAACAGGCGAATAAAAGCTTGTGTCGTAGCCTGTATATCGACAGCCACCAGCGAGCAAGTGTGGCCGCAATACATATCGTACGTGTCGATTTCCAGTGCGTGGCGCAATGCCAAATCGCCGCCCAATCCCGGCTTCGGCATCAGCGTCGGAATGCGAAAACCGTCGATACCGTCGCGCACCGTATCCTTGTAGCCATCCCAATCCGATACCACCACCGGCAGCCCGGCTGCCATCGCCTCAATGGGTACAATACCGAAAGTCTCCTGAATATTATCCGACAGCGAGCAAAAAACATCCGCCCCCGCCCAAGCCGTCTGGCGATCCTCCGCCTTACGTCCGTCCAGCGTCACCACGCGCACGCCGGGGCAGGCCATTCGAGCTGCATCGGCGTAAGCCTTGGCAATGAATTCGTTGGCATGCCAACCGCACTCAATCAGCACAACCTGCTTACCCGTTTCCCGCACAGCCTGCTCCAGCGCCTGGTACATTGCCAGCGGATGGGCTTTGGCATGAAAACTCAAACGCCCCATGAACAATACCACCAAGGTCTGCTCATCGACACCCAATGCAGTGCGCGCGGCAGCCTTCTGCGCAATGCTATAGGAAAAATCTTGCGCATGAATCCCCAACGGAATCACCGGTAACTGCGGCAGCACCAATTTAGTGATACCCAGCCGATCCTTCAGGTAATCCACCTGCGCTTGCAGCAAGCGCTCGGCGTTGTTCTTCACGGCGGTAGAAGTGCAAATCACCGCATCCCACGGCTGTATCGGCGCCGTTATCAAATCTGTTAGCGCATCCATCGCCCCCGCGCTACTGGTGGTGTGCGTAATGCCGCACAAACTCCACGAAGCATGACCGAAAGCAGCTCGATGGAAAGCATGCTCGCCGATACCGGGGCCGGGCAAATAAACCACACCGGCTTCTTGCAATCCAATCAGATTATTTTTATCGACGACTTTAACGGCTTCCGTGCGATTGAAGCTCTGTACTGCATGCACGAAGTGCTGCGCATGCCCGGCATTCGTCACTTGCACCCAAAATTCAGTCGACTGGCTATGCGTCAAAAAACCGCGCAAAAACGATTCCCCGGCCGCATTGCGCCCCATCAGCTTGGGGCCGCTGGTGGTGTAGGCTTCAGGATGGTAATAAATGCAAACGGTCATTGGGAAACACGATGGCAGCACAAAGCGCCGGGAAATATCCAACTAATGCTCATGAATTTCAAGGTATAAGGTTCTTTTTAATACTAACCGCGAATTGACGCAAATAATTCTGATCGAACCACTAATAAACACGAATGTACACGAATATCTTTAAAGCATGAAAATGGCTCGTTCTGCAGTTATTCGTGTTCATTCGTGGTTGTATGGTATTTCAACGGCATCTGACCCCTCTCGTGCATGTCAGTCGGCGGTCGGTGACATCTACGCCACCACAGAGTCAAAACGATGAATGCCCGAGAGCTCGTCATGCAGTAAAGTTTCAGCCTCCTCAGTGTCGTAATCGGCTTGCAGACCAAGCCAGAAGCCGGGCGTGGTACCGAAGAACGCCGCCAGACGCAAAGCCGTATCCGCTGTGATTGCGCGCTTGCCCGCGCAAATGGTCGAAATACGCGCCTCGGTGACGCCGATCTCCTTTGCCAGCCGATATTGGCTAATCTGTAACGGGATGAGAAATTCTTCGCGCAGCACCTCGCCGGGGTGAATGTTGGGTAGTTGATTCATGGCATCTCCTCAATGGTAATCACAGATTTCGATCCGCTCAACGTGGCCATCGTTCCAAACAAAGCATACCCGCCACTGCTCGTTGATTCGGATACTCCACTGCCCTTTTCGGTTTCCCTTCAGGTTTTCCAGCCGGTTGTTGGGCGGAATACGCAAATCCTCAATACGTCTGGCGTTGTTGATCATGCGCAGTTTGCGTCGCGCCACCGCCTGAATTTGCACCGGCAGTTTTTTCGAGAACTCGCCTTCCCATACCTTGAGCGTCTCCTCATCGTGGAACGTCGTAATCATGAGCCGAATGCTATCGTTAGGCGCAAGTATTGTCAAGTTGCAAAACGTGCTCCCATTGCAAAAGAGGCCACCCATTGTTCTTTTTTGATCGAACCGCTAATAGACACGAATGGACACTAATATTTTTAAAGCATAAAGCGGGGCTCGTTTTGCGGTTATTCGTGTGGATTCGTGTTCATTCGTGGTTGTATGGTATTTCCGAAGATTGTTCGCGTGGACAGAAAAGCGTTGCCACCTTACTTCTTTTACAAAAATTGCTTTACAAAATTTGCAATTGCCAATGCCAGGATAGCACCTAGCATCCACTTAACTAAATTAAGTTCACCTGTTAATCGAATTTCAAGCTTATCCAAATCATTTTTTGTCGCTAACTCGGCTTCACTACTTGCATCTTTAAAAGCTTCCGCCATTGCCGACGCCTGCTCACCGCTCACGGCTCACACCGACCGGCCTTTTCCAGCCTCTCGACAAATTTCAATGTATCAAAGGTAATCATCGTCATTCCATTTTTCCTAACTCGCGAAAACACAACCAAAGTATATCACAACAAAAAATCCCAACCCCTGGAGCAAAGGGGTCTGACACTCATTGTTCTTTTTTGATTGAACCACTAATATCTTTCAAGCATGAAAATGGCTCGTTTTGCGGTTATTCGTGTGGATTCGTGTTCATTCGTGGTTGTATGGTATTTCCGAAGATTGTTCGCGTGGACAGAAAAGCATTGCCACCCTACCTGGCCGATGCTGCATTTGCCACCTCAAACGTGCAATTGCAGGACTCTTCTTTGTTATGCTTTTTCTCTTAGATGAGAGCCCCTATTTTTTATACTTTAAAAGTCAAGACCCCATTTTTGTTCACACAGCGAACCACGTAATCACGCAATCGCCATCAACCCCTTTTTCTGGATCACCGTTAGCAGTCGCAGTGCTGGACCACCAGGTTTTTTCATGCCTCGCTCCCAGTCCGAGACGAGGTTCTTGGAGACGTTGAGATAACGAGCAAACACTGCTTGCGAGATGTGCTCACGCAAACGAATCTCCTTGATCTCCTCCGGTGCCAGCACATGAATCGGCGTCAGACACGCCTCATCAAACTCGCGCATCGTCTGCTTATCGACGGCGCCAATTTCGTGCAAGGCCTCCATCGTCTCGTGGATGGCAGCAAAGGCATCGCTGCGGTATTTCTTAGGCATCTTTGACGACCTCCTCAAACTGACCGTTGTCGATGAGTCGCTGCAATTGCTCATCGGTGAGTGCAAGAACCTGCTTGGCCATCTTCTTGAACTGAACCTCTTCATCCTCACGGATATTGTCCTGCTCGCTCTTGGGGAATCCAAAAACGAAGAAAGCCCTGTCATCCTTGCGGTACAAAACAATGCTGCGGTAACCCTTGGACTTGCCGCCACCCGGACGAGCAATCCGTTGCTTGATCACGCCACCGCCCAGGTGTCAGCATCGATCTGACCTTGTTCGGCGCGCTCTATCGCATCCCAAAGTGCTTCGGCTGAGATTTTTTCTTTGCGGGAAAACCGCTCAAACCAGGCGTTCTTAAAAACTCTCAAGCTGAAGCACTCCATTTACTGTGACCATAGTATCACACCGAGTGTTACACCTCAAAGAAAAGTCACGCCTTGGATTGCGCAATACGAGGGTCCATTGGAACAATACAATATTGATATGTCAAGACCCGACCCCTTTTGCTTCCCTCGAGTCGTTTGATCTTTATGTTTCGGGCCACAGCCGACATGCAAAAAAGTTTTCATAGAAAAATCCTGTTGC
>JALRCN010000046.1 GCA_023257295.1 Nitrosomonas sp.
TATGTATCGCGCTTTCCGTTCTCGGTAGGCGAAGGCCGTCCGACCCCGAAGATTGCGATCATAGGACCGATTGTATTATTGATCGCAGGCGCTGCGGCATTCATGATGATGCGTAAAAAGAAAACCGAGGGTGCTGCTTAAGAGGAGATACTGCTTGAAAAAATATAAGGCGGATTTCTCATAATAAAAAACGCAGTGCTTCGTTGCGCTGCGTTTTTTATTGACCTGGTTTTTTCTGGAAATGCCAATAAACAGCTAGCCCAGCTACGCAGGCTATTACTAATATAATCACGATATCCCGCAGATATTCCTTGATTAATGCTTCATTTTCCCCGATATAGAATCCCAGTAGCGTCAGTATAGTGACCCAGATTCCCGCCCCGAGGCTCGTATAAAAGCAGAAAATTGGTAAATTCATTTTGGCCAATCCTGCCGGAATCGAGATATATTGACGGATCATCGGAATCAATCGCCCGGTAAACGTGGAGATATGACCGTGCCGTGCAAAGAAATCCTCCATTTGCACCAAATGATGTTCTTTAAACATCACGTACTTGCCGTAACGTATCAGCAAAGGGCGTCCCAGCCAAATGGCCAGATAATAGTTGATCAATGCACCCACAAGACTTCCAAGAATCCCACAGGCGATTGCGATGGCAATATTCATGTCGCCTTTTGACGCGAGGTAACCGGCGGGAATCATAATGACTTCGCTGGGAAAAGGGATAAAACTGGATTCGATCAGCATCAATAGAAAAATGCCAGGATACCCCAGACTGCCTACCGTGCTGACAATCCAATTGATGATTTCTGTTAGTGTCACGGGCTGCTGAAATATTTAAACAACCGCGCCATCGTTCTCCAATGGTTTTTTCTCCGGTTGCATGAGGTCTTCGCGTTTGACGCCCAACAGCATGATGATCGAACTGCCAACCATGATGGACGAATAAATACCGAACAAAATGCCGATGGTTAATGCAAGCGCGAAGTAGTAAAGCACTTCTCCGCCGAATAATAGCATCGCAATAACAACCATTTGCGTGCTGCCATGAGTGATGATGGTGCGGGACATCGTTTGGGTAATGGCATTGTCAATTACCTGGGTGACAGTTGCACGGCGCATTTTGCGGAAGTTTTCGCGAATGCGGTCAAAGATAACGACTGATTCGTTAACCGAATAACCAAGAATTGCCAAAATTGCGGCCAGCACGGTTAATGAAAATTCCCATTGGAAAAATGCAAAGCATCCCACAATGATGATCACATCGTGAAGGTTTGCAATAATGCCGGCAAGGCCAAATTTCCATTCAAATCGCATCGCAAGATAGGCAACAATTCCAAGGGAAACAAATAACAGCGCTAAAGCACCGTTTTCCAATAACTCATGGCCGACTTGCGGCCCAACAAATTCGACACGTCGTATTTCTACGGAAGAATCGCTTTGTTTAAGCGCTGATAAAACCGTTTCCGATAATTGTGCACTGGAGAAACCTGGTTTGATCGGTAAACGGATAAGTACCTCGCGCGAAGTGCCAAAATTTTGCACGCTGGCATCGGGCATTCCGAGATCGGCGAGTACGTTTCTTATTTTGGTGAGATCGGCCGTTTGGCTATAGCCCACTTCAAGAACGGTCCCGCCGGTAAAATCCACCCCCAGATTGAGTCCCTTGGTGGCAATAAAGAAAACGGAAAGAACAAAAGTGACGATCGATATGACAGCGCCGGCTCGCCGCCAGCGCATGAAAGGAATATCGCGATTAAATCTAAAAATTTCCATGGATTATTTCCTTAAGAGCGTGCTATTTCTTCTTAGATTGTTTGCTGTCGGAAGATTTTTTTTTGCGCTTCGTAGCAGCCGCAACACTTTCTTCCGGTTTGACATTGTTGTTGCTGGCGGTGTTTCCCTCAGACACGGCGGATGGCATTATTTCAGCGGCTTCCTGGGGTACTTCGTTTTCTTTTTGTACCGTTTTCGCAACCACCATTAAATCTTCCGTCGCGGATAAATCGGTTTTATTCTTATCCGGATTTTTTGGAATCCAAATTTTTCCAATCGGTACTGCAGTCAAGCGCCGATTTCCGTACATGAAATTAACCATGCCGCGAGAAACAAAAGTCGCGGTAAAAACCGAAGTCAAAATACCCAAGCACAATACGACGGCAAATCCTTTGACCGGCCCGGAACCGAAAGCAAACAATGCAATACCGGCAATCAACGTGGTGATATTGGAGTCGACGATGGTGCCAAAAGCGCGCTCGTAACCGGCGTGGATCGCCAATTGAGGCGGTGCGCCGGAGCGTAACTCGTCTCGAATCCGTTCGTTAATCAGCACATTGGCATCGATAGCCATACCGACGGTGAGTGCCAATGCGGCCATTCCCGGCAGCGTTAATGTCGCTTGCAGGATGGACAGTAATCCTATCAGTAACAATAAGTTGAATCCGAGTGCCAACACGGAAATCGTACCGAACGCCGCATAGTAAACGACGATAAAAAGCGCGACAGCAAGAAAACCGTAA
>JALRCN010000113.1 GCA_023257295.1 Nitrosomonas sp.
TTTATGGCCATGCCTGGAAACCGCTGCGCAGATCGGTGTTAACCCCGGAAACCCGCAGGCAACTGGGATTAATGGGGTAGCCCGCGCTAGCGTATGACAACAGGTTACTTCGTGACCGGAACCGATACCGGCATCGGCAAAACCACCGTCAGTTGTGCGTTGCTGCATGCGTTTGCCGCGCAAGGAAAGAAAGTGGTCGGCATGAAGCCGGTTGCAGCCGGTAGCGAAAACGGTCAGTGGCCGGATGTCGAACTGTTGCTCGCCGCCGGTAATGTGGATGTTCCCCGTCAGAAAATCAACCCTTATGCTTTCGATCCACCCATTGCTCCGCATATTGCCGCGCAACAAGTGGGCATGGAAATCGATTTCTCGGTCATTCATCGCGCTTACCAAGAACTCAGCGCAGCAGCCGATATCGTTATCGTCGAAGGCGTCGGCGGATTCTTGGTGCCGGTCAATCAAAACCAGACCGGTGCGGATCTGGCGAAGTCATTGAATTTGCCGGTGATCCTGGTGGTCGGCATGCGCCTCGGCTGCCTGAATCACGCCTTATTGACCGCACAAGCGATCAAGGCGGTCGGTCTGCCGTTGGCGGGCTGGGTGGCCAATTGCATCGATCCGCAGATGAAGGTTCTGGCGGAGAATATCGCGACGCTGGAACAGCGGCTGGATGGTCCGTTGCTGGGGGTGGTGCCATTTGATTTAGAAATGCATGCACAAGAAAGCGCTAAACTTCTGGATGTTGTAACATTGGGGAGCTATTGAAAATAGGGAGCTATTATGAAATTGAAATACATAGATCAAGTTTCTAACATTGCACGTATATTGCATAACTTCGTTAGCCTATTATTGTTTAGGTAGCTTTCCAATGTCACTTCTTTCCGAATCATTGGTTGAAGAGTGGCTCAATAGAGCCGGGTACTTTACGATTCGCGGTGTACGTTATGGTGTAAGTGAAATGGATCTACTTGCTGTGCGCCATACAGCACAGGGTATTGAAGCAAAGCATGTTGAAGTCCAGATAAGTACTAATCCAATATCCTATATTTCACCACTCACCGATGAGCAATGCAAAGTTCTCGGCAAAAAAAGAGCATCCGCTTGGGCTCGGCCTTCTGATGTTCTTGAAAGGTCGGTGTCAACCTGGCTCAATAAGAAATTTTACTCACGTAGCAAGGAAGCTGCGCGCGAAAGAGCATGGCCTGGCCTTGAATGGTCGCTGGAGTTTGTGCATGGCCAAGTCAAACATCAGGTCGAACTTGAAGCGATTCGCGCAGGCGGAATAAAGACTATTTCCTTTTTCACGGTGCTTTCTTCGCTTTGCCATGATCCGATTGTTGCACACAAGGGCGGCGCAGGTACAGATATTGCAGAAATGTTATCCTATTATGTCCGATACAAAGAGAGTCACAACATCGATTGATAAATTACTCGGCATATGGCGAAATGCCGCAATTGGCAATTTCATCAACATTTGAGCCTAAACCCAATGTCCCCAGCCAATCCGCTCTACTGGTCCCAATACGTCACCGAAACCAGCAATGCTTGGATCTTGAACCCGGTGTTTTTTCGCGGGATGATCCGCGCAAAATCGCGTTGTCGCTGAAGCGGTCCGCCGACAATAGCCAGCGGCGCAAGGCGGAGCCGTTTGCGTCGGCGATGGTGATGCTGAATTTCTATATCAACCGGGCGGGGAGGCATTTGTCCGTGCGGCAGCGCGATGTACTGGAACAAGCCAAGGACGAGTTGCGCGTGTTGTATGGAAGGCCGCGTGTCAATTTTGACGGGTTTTGACAACCTGTTAACCGGAAATCAATTTGTTTGTTCATGAATTATCTCGATTTAACCGACCATCAATTCAATCAAGAAGGTTATTGGAATCGGCCGTTGGATAGCCTGAATCCGCCGATGGCTCATGATCTGGCGCTGTTCGATCAGAACGGTTACGACTTGACCGATTTGGAACAGCGCTACGCCGAGATCAATTTAACGCCCGCCAAGCCGCATCGCGAACATCGGCGGGCTGTAAAAGCGCCTTGGTTTACGCAGCCGGACCGAGTGGAGGGCGCTGTGCTGAATCACAGTTTATTGTTCGAGCGCAAAGGCTATGCCGGCGCAGCGCTGGAACAACTCGAACGCTGGGCGCAGATCAACCCGCTGGTCTACAAAATCATCCGCATGCGTCCAAAGTGGGGGCTTGATTTTAGTATGGATTATGCCGATCGCGCCGGAAACGTGTTTGAGGTGCTGCATTGGGAGTATGACGGTTTTGATTTTGACGAAGTGGCGGAACGCAAACGCCAGCTTGAAGTTAAATTCGCCGCCATCGATTGGGACGATGCCGCAGCTAGCATTTTAAAACGGAAAGACCAATGGCATCATCTGGATTTCTTCGCGCAAAGCGATTGGAAGTGCGATTACTTCGGTATTGTGAAGGAGCGCTTCAAAATGGTGATTTGGGATTGACAGGCCGCTGAAAGAATATCCGAGCTGTAGAAGCGGCACTCAAAGTGCTCGTTTGATTTTATGATGTTGAATGATGGTTTCGATCTTTTCTACCCGGTATGGTCTGGTATGGCGTCCATGCGACTTTGATAGGTGTATTAATTGACGCTGTGCGGCGCTAGGTCTTCGATTGTCCGTGAAGCTTTGTCGGATGGGTGGCGTGTTGTCTGATGAACGATGTGGAGTACGTATTTGTTGTCGCTCCAATTCAGCCGATGATGATTGTTTTATGCCGATCCCCATTTTGTCCGGTAGCAGCGGTATGCATGCCGGATTCGAATTTAATCTTAACCATTATTGGTTCTCCGGTAGATCCAGAGTCAATAATTCTGAAGGTATTGCAGCAGCAACATTACTCGATCCTTGATCAGCCGGGTGCGGTAATCTCCCCTGGAAATGACTGCGGAGCTGCCAAACGTTTCCGCTGTCCAGTTGTGCGCGATAAAATCGAATTCCTTGTCGCGGTAGTCTAGCCATGCAAGCTGTGAATTCTTTAGGATAAATTGCGCTTCATCGGTCAGGCGGGCCGTCAATTGGCGGTAGGCGGCATTGAGTTCCCGATCCAGAAATTTTTCGTAGGCTGCATATGCGGTCAGATAACCCTGCATGGTGTGCGCCGTTTGCCGGATATCTCGTTCGTAAGCTTGTGCGCGATTTAGAAAATTGCCTATGTAATCGGGCGCATCCGGGTTATCGATGGCATGAGTGGAAAGGCTGCAGCCAAGCAACAAAACGATCAATGCAAAGCCGCGAAGCCGGCTACCAACGCGCATAAACATTTTGGGAGTAAATAGCCCATTCCGCATTGCGCCGGTTTATCAAGCCCTGCATTACCTTGCCTTGAGACTTGTTCCACGATTTCCATGCGGCCTCCAAATCGGGATAATTCGTTTGTGCTGTCGGGTCGTTGACCAGTTTCAGAACCGAAGAACTGGCAAAATTACCCAGCCCAATGTTGAAAGCCAAAATAGCGAGCGCATCGAATTGGTTTTGCGAAAGAGCCGCTGTTACCCTGGCATTCACGCCGTCGACGAAAGGCGACAGATCCTGCATAAACAATGTTTGCGCTCGCGCTTCGGTAATGCCGTTTTGATAATCGCCACCCGATCGGTTCCATTCGTCTTGACTGATTAAGTGGCCGTAACCAATGGTTGCGCCTTTGACCCAATTCGAAATCGCATTGCCGTTCTGATCGTCGTAAGGCTTATCCCTGAACGATTCGATAGACATGAGCAATTTCATTCCTTTGTCGCTCATTCGATTGCTTGGCATAATGTCTCCTCATTTGTTGCGGGTTAATGCCATCATTTAGTTTTTCAGCAGCCTGTTAGAACAAAACGGTGCTATGCTGTTTTGCCCTAAGATACCAATAATTTCACCAATGAGCCAATCGAACGACATCGAAGAATTGACAGACGCTTTGCTCAAATTCCGCGACGAACGGGATTGGGCGCAATTTCATAATGCGAAAGACCTCGCGCTGGCATTGAACATCGAAGCAGCCGAGTTGTTGGAAGTTTTCTTGTGGAAAAATTCCGACCAGGCAAATATCGATAGCGTGAAGGAGGAATTGGCCGACGTGTTTACTTTCGCTTTTTTGTTGGCGGATAAGTACGATTTGGATGTGAAGCGGATTGTGCTTGAGAAGTTGGAGAAAAATGCGCTGAAGTACCCGGTGGAAAAATCAAAGGGAAGCGCCAAGAAATATACGGAGTTTTAGCAGGTCATTGATCATGATTACATTATTCTTGTGATCCATACCCATTACACGCCTATTATGTGATTTATTTAACTGTGCCATAGGTCATTGGTTCTAATTGTATATTTCAGTACTGGTGAATGAATTATCGATTTGCTGGTAAGCAAAAAACTTTCGCTATCGGTGTTTATCCTCAGGAGACGGCGAATTAATCAGCGTTTTCCTTACACTGGCCTTGCATGAAACACGAGCTGTTTGATGTGAAAAAATTCTTGAACTACTTGTATTGCCAAACGTATTGATTTTATTGGGGTGGCTGATGGGACTCGAACCCACGACAACCGGAATCACAATCCGGGACTCTACCAGCTGAGCTACAGCCACCATAGAAACGCGTGCTGTGGTTATTCTGCACAAACTGTGAGCAATTCAGACCACATGCTGAAGGAATATTTATGGCGTGCCCGACAGGAATCGAACCTGTAACCCCCAGCTTAGAAGGCTGGTGCTCTATCCGATTGAGCTACGGGCACCAAAAGCTGAACTGGCCCCCACCAACCAAAAAACCACCGATACGCCGGCCGCAGCACCCAACAGGCCAAACAGCATGGGCATGACCACGCTGGATCCATTGATCGACATCAGCCTCAAACCCAGTGCTTCACCATGCCGATCACGGGGTGTAATCTGGTGCAGCGCACTCATGATCATTGGCTGAATCGAGCCCAAGGCCAGCCCAAGCAACACCGAGCAGATGCCCATGCCCAAAGCCGATGGCATCAAGGGATAGACCAGCAGCACGGCAGCGGTCAGCACCATGGCAATAGACAGCACCACCCGTTCGCGCAACCTGGCCGCCATCATTGGCATCACCAGCCGAATGAGGGCGGCCGAGATGGCAAACGCTCCCAGCAAACTGCCTATCGCAGAGGCACTGAGCCCGCGCTCATGGCCCAGAACGGGTACCACGAAGGTGTGGACATCCCAACAAGTAGCCAGCAGCAGGTTGACAACCAGCAACTGCTTCATCATCGGGGTGCGCAACAAATCGATGATCCGTCGCCCACCCGGAATTGACTGAGCCTCCTCGTCGGGCAGCTCGCTGGCCTTGCGCACCAAAAACCAGCTCACCAATGGAAAGATGGCCATCAGCAGGAAGGCAGCCCGAAAGCCTGGACGCTCTATTCCTTGGCCGCCCAACCAGGCACCGACCCCGTCTATCAAAAAGCCTGTCACAAACGGCCCTAAAAAATTGGCGAATGCTGGGCCCAGGGACAACCAGCCGAACAAGCGCTTGAGCTCGGTGGCGTCCCGTGCGGCACGGCCCACATGGCGCTGCAAGACAATCGAGGCGGTGCCGGTGGCTGCGCCAGAGAGCAGCGCACTCAGGCACAGTGCTGGGAATACTGGGAAGAACAGCGCCAGCAACGCGCCAATCGTCGCCACCGTCACGCTGATGGCCAGCGGTCGGCGAAGCCCGTGGCGATCGGCGTAACGCCCTGCCGGCAGGGCCAGAAAGACCTGGGTCAGCGAGAACAGCGCTAACAGCACCCCGACCGCCATGGCACTGTGGTTCTCGCGCAGTATCAGCAAAGGGGCGGCCAAGCGCATCCCCGCCATGCTGGCATGGATGAAAATATGCCCCCCAATCAGACGAAACAATGCTCGCTCAGACCCGCTGGCTGATGGTGCGTGCTTGGCAGTCAAG
>JALRCN010000137.1 GCA_023257295.1 Nitrosomonas sp.
CGACGTAATGCGCCGTTGACTCGCTACCGGATCAGCATCAACAAGCGCTGGAGCGCAGTCAGAAGTCAAGTCGAACGTATCTTTGCTGACTGGAAAGTCAGGCGTTCGTTGAAGCGATGCCGGTATGTGGGATTGGAGAAAAATCATCTTCACTTTACCCTGCTAGCGATGGCGCACAACCTGCGCCGCATGATGGTGATAGCCAAATCGTCACCGCAATTGACAGCATAAATCCGCCAGAAAAATGGAAGGAGGTGGGAAATGAACAGAAAAACACCAAAAATTGACATTGAATCAGCCAAAAACAGACCGAATTCCAACCTGCGACTGGAAAATTCACGATTCCGCTCATTACGCTCCATTCTTTTATGAGTTTCGCAGAAGTCTCAATAAATCAGTATTTCCTTAAATGATTGCTGTCTTCATTGAATCAATATGTTGCAACCGGCGATCCATCCGACAACCGGCCGCTGGGTTGCGGGCAATTGATTGTACGACCGAACACTGTCTTGGAAGCAACGGTCGGTCGCTGTTGCCAGGTAAGTGAATGCGCTTGTTGCCGAGATGTGGAAATCCGATCGGGCACCGGAAATTGTGCGAGCATATCGCGATAATAAGCTTTCCGCTGCCAATAATTCGCATGGATACCGTCCAAACCAAACCACACCGGATCTTGCTCGTATAACTTGAAATGCATGCTTGCCGCCATATCCAGCAACCCCTCATGGACAATACGCGCGCGGCGTGCCGTTTCAACCAGGGAAAGCTTGCAAAACGGATAAAACAAATTGCGGAAAATGAGATAGCGTCCCTCGGATAATCGTTCAATCGACCGCAGCGGCAAATTGGTCGCGACAATCTGCACCGGCTGCCGCTGCAATCGCGAAATACACCATGCCACTGCGCGCAATAACTGCTCCGGCGGCGATTCATACAAAATATCGTTACCGATATCGGTCAACAATGCATAACTCGGACACGATTCGGTCTCCGCCAGCCGGTGCCACAAACCGCAATCGGCAATCGACGGCAACCCGCGCATTAGCATTCGACTCGGTGTGCCATATGCACGACCATGCCCGACAGCCGCCACGATCTCACTCGGCGCACCCAATTGTTGTTGCATCAAATGAATAACCAAGCGCAACGATAACGTCAGATTGCTTGCACCGAGCAAAATAAAACGATTATCCGGCAATACAAAATTTTTCTGTTTTTCTGGCATAAACCCTTCATTATCGGCCATCGACAACCCATTTCGAAAATATTCCGGCAATAAGAGCGATTGGCGATCATCGCCGCTAGGCCTTATAATCCGTGTGTTACAAAAACCGGATTAGCCGGGATCGTCTATTGCCGCAGGCCAGCCGATCACTAAACACACATCCCGATAGTATGAATCCAAATCTCAATCTGTTGCAGCCGTACCCTTTCCAAAAACTGCGCCAATTGCTCGATGGCGTTACCCGCAATACAGCATTGCGCCCGATTGACCTGCAAATCGGCGAACCCAAACATGCAACACCGACGTTTATCCGCCAAGCATTGATCGATCAGTTGGACGGTTTGTCCAACTACCCTACTACGCTCGGCATACCGGCATTGCGCAACAACATTGCAGCATGGATTCAACGGCGTTTCAACCTGACAACCATCGACCCGGATACGCAAGTCATCCCGATTAACGGCAGCCGGGAGGCATTGTTTGCGTTTGCACAAACGGTAATCGATAGCAGCGCCAGCAAACCGGTTGTTGCTTGCCCGAATCCGTTTTATCAGATTTACGAAGGCGCAGCTTTTTTAGCGGGAGCAACGCCGCACTTCATCAATACGTTGCCGAAAAACGATTTCAAGCTGGATTTTTCGCAATTGAGCGACGATGTTTGGTCACGCACGCAGTTGATTTATGTATGTTCGCCCAACAACCCGACCGGCGGCGTAATGACGCTGGATGAATGGCGCGAATTGTTTGCGTTATCGGATCGTTATGGTTTTGTCGTTGCCTCCGACGAATGCTATTCGGAAATTTATTTTGATGAAAACAATCCACCGCTTGGCGCATTAGATGCTGCCAATCGTTTAGGCCGCACCGGCTTCCCCCGCCTGGTTGTATTCAACAGCTTATCCAAACGCTCGAACGTGCCCGGATTACGCTCGGGCTTTGCCGCCGGGAATGCGGCGATTCTGGAAAAGTTCCTGTTGTACCGCACCTACCACGGTTCGGCGATGAATCCTGCCGCGCAAGCCGCCAGTGCAGCGGCTTGGAACGACGAAGCACACGTGGTCGAAAACCGTCGTTTATACGCGCAAAAATTCGCCGATGCGATGGCAATATTAGCGGATACCGGCGCAGTGCAAATGCCGAGTGCGAGTTTTTACTTATGGATCAACACGCCGATTGACGATACCGAATTCACCAAACGGCTTTATCAAGATTATAATGTCACCGTCTTGCCGGGCAGTTTCCTGGCACGCGAAGCGCGCGGCCTTAATCCGGGGAAAAATTACGTGCGGATTGCATTGGTTGCTTCACCGCAGGAATGCATCGAAGCAATGAGCAGAATTAAACAACTCTTTGAAAAAATTTGAATCCATCGAAGAACGAACCGAATTTATACCACCAGGAAAAATCATGACCGAATTAAAAACCATCATTGAAGAAGCTTTCGAGCGCCGCTCCGAAATCACGCCGCGCAACGTCGATGCCAGCTTAAAAGAAGCCGTGGCGCAAGTGCTGGCGATGCTCGATAGCGGCAAATTGCGCGTTGCGGAAAAAACCGGCGGCGAATGGATAACACATCAATGGCTCAAAAAAGCGGTATTGCTGTCATTTAGAATCGAAGACAACAGCTTCATCAAAGGTGGATTTTCCAATTATTTCGACAAAGTACCGTCGAAATTCGCCGATTACAGCTCACGAGACTTCCGCGACGGCGGTTTCCGTGTCGTACCCCCCGCTGCAGTGCGCAAAGGCGCATTCATCGCCAACAATGTAGTGTTGATGCCGTCTTACGTTAATATCGGCGCATACGTCGACGAAGGCACCATGGTCGACACCTGGGCAACGGTTGGCTCGTGTGCGCAAATCGGCAAGAACGTACATTTATCCGGCGGTGTCGGCATCGGCGGCGTATTGGAGCCAGTGCAAGCCAATCCGACCATCATCGAAGACAATTGTTTTATCGGTGCCCGCTCGGAAGTCGTCGAAGGCGTAATCGTCGGTGAAAACTCGGTAATTTCAATGGGCGTCTACATCGGCCAAAGCACAAAAATCTACAACCGCGAAACCGGCGAAGTCACTTATGGACGCATTCCACCTGGCTCAGTCGTCGTATCCGGCAATCTGCCGTCCGAAAACGGAAAATACAGCCTTTATTGCGCGGTCATCGTCAAACAAGTTGACGCCAAAACCCGTTCAAAAACCGGTATCAATGAATTGTTGCGGGGAATTTAACGCAACGCAAATCCACTTAAATTTATGACCGCCTAATGGCGGTCATACAGCATCACTTAAACCGGAAAGATAAAGTCTGTGATATCAAGTTGCGTGGTTGAAACACCAGTCAATGTAACCTGTCCACCATTACCCATGGTGATTGTGGAATAGGCCACACCATTAACCGTACCGCCGGTGATCTTTAACTGACCAAATGCGGTGATACCGGTATCGGCAGCAATCTGGATCTTGTCAATGCCGTTGGTAAAGTCGGTAATGGTGTCAATACCACCGCCTTGTGCAAACAAGAACACATCATTGCCCAAACCACCCGTCAGGCTGTCATTACCCCTCTCACCAGCCAGCCAGTCATTGCCGTTACCGCCATTGAGATTATCATTGCCTCCAAACAGATTGTCAATGCTGTTGCCACCATTAAGGATGTCGTCGCCGTTATCGCCGAACACATTATCTGCGCCTTCGCCACCATCGATGGTATCGTTTCCATTATCGCCCTTGATGCGATCTTCACCAGAGGTTCCAGATAAATTATCAGACTTTATCGTTCCCAGTAGATTAGGATTGCCATCGCTAACACCAAATACACTGATCTCAACTGTAGCAGTAGTCTCCACGCCAGAACTACCTTTTAAGATGTACTTAAAGTAATCAATTGTCGATCTTCCACTAACAAGCAAGTCAAACTCATCTGCGTCAGCACGATAAGTGATGGTACGGTTTGCCGTATCAATGCTGACACTGCCTGCTGTACCGGTCGTATCAATGCCAATAATAGTTTTTGATGTACCATCCACATCACTGTCGTTATTCATTAAATAATCGAAACTGACGGTAACTGTTGCGTCCTCAAAAACATCACCTTTGTCATCACCTGCTTTGGGCGTATCATTTACCGGGTCTAGTACAAAGCTTCGATTAATACCGGTGATCTCGCCCCCTTTGCCATCACTGATACCGTAACCCAGATTAACAACACCGTTGTAGTTAAGATCAGGCGAGAACGTCCACGAATTTGTAACGCTATCGAAAACACTCAAGGCACCGTGATTGATCGTTAAACCGATAACGCTCAACTCATCATTATCTGCGTCGCTGTAACCAGCAATCAGTTGGCTTTGCAAAATGACATAGTGGAGTTGTCCCATTTTAACGGACAGTTTTTTCACCAAGTCGAGAACGTTTTGACTTGCTTGTTCGAATTGTAATCTATCGTGATTTGATTTTTCTCCTTAAGTTTTTTTTCAAAATTATTAGGTGTAAGAAATCTCAGGGTTGTTTACAGAGAGGTTGATTAAAATAAGCGTTGAGTATTTCATAA
>JALRCN010000063.1 GCA_023257295.1 Nitrosomonas sp.
GTAGAGCCCCATCATCATCATCCGGGCGACCCAGAAAAAGAGGATGTCGAACCCCGTCACAAGCAGGGAGGTCGGATAAAAGGTCTTCAGCGCTTTCGTCTTCTCCGGCCAGCCGAGCGTCGAGAAGGGCCATAATGCCGATGAAAACCAGGTATCCAGCACATCGTCGTCTTGCCGTAAGTCGGTCTTGCCGGACAATTGCTGCGCTTCGGCCAGATCGTACGCGACGGTGACATTGCCGTCCTCGTCGTACCAGGCCGGGATGCGGTGTCCCCACCACAATTGGCGCGAAATGCACCAATCCTGAATATTTTCCAGCCATTGGTTGTAGACATGCGCCCAATTGTCCGGCGTGAATTTGATTTGACCATCGGCGACTACTTCCAATCCGTGCTTGGCCAATCCTTCCATCGCCACATACCATTGATCGGTCAGCATCGGTTCGATGATGGTGTTGGTGCGGTCACCGCGCGGCGCCATCAGTTTGTGCGGCTTGGTTTCCATCAGAAAACCCTGCGCTTCCAGGTCGGCGATGATTTTTTTGCGCGCGTCGAAACGATCCATGCCTTGGTATTGTTCCGGTGCAAATTCGTTGATTTTTCCGTCCAACGTGAAAATATTGATTGGAGTCAAATGATGCCGTTGCCCAACTTGATAATCGTTAAAATCGTGCGCCGGTGTGATCTTGACGCAACCGGTGCCGAATTCCAGGTCGACGTAAGTATCCGCAATGATCGGGATGGTGCGTTCGCACAGCGGCAGTCGCACATGGCGGCCGATCAGATGCCGGTAACGTGGATCGTCGGGATGCACCGCAACCGCAACGTCGCCGAGCATGGTTTCCGGGCGTGTGGTCGCGACAATCAGCGCTTCGTCAGGATCATCCAAGCAGCCATTGGGTAATTCCAGCGGATAGCGGATATGCCATAACGAGCCGTTTTCTTCGGTGGAAACGACTTCCAGATCGGAAACCGCCGTTTGCAATACAGGATCCCAATTGACCAAGCGCTTGCCGCGATAAATCAATCCTTCGCGGTACAAACGTACGAAAACCTCAGTCACTGCGCGCGATAGCGACGCATCCATGGTAAAGCGCTCGCGCGTCCAGTCGCATGACGTGCCCAGGCGGCGCATTTGCCGCGTGATGGTGGAGCCGGATTCCTCCTTCCATTGCCACACGCGCTCGAGAAAAGCTTCCCGTCCCATATCGCGGCGATTCAGTTTTTGTTGATCCAGTTGGCGCTCAACCACGATTTGCGTCGCGATACCGGCATGATCCGTCCCCGGTTGCCATAAGGTGTTATCGCCCAGCATGCGGTGATAACGTGTCAACGCATCCATCAAGGTGTGCTGAAAGGCATGTCCCATGTGCAGCGTGCCGGTAACGTTGGGCGGCGGCAACATAATGCAGTAGGCGGATTGCTCGGCTGTCGCGGCTGGTTTGAAATACCCCGCAGATTCCCAGCTGGCGTACCAACGATTTTCTATGTACTTAGGATCAAAGCTTTTTTCGAGTTCCATGGATTTATTAAGCCAATAATGCAGACAAGGCCGCCATTATAGCGGATGGGAAATTGGAGAAAATGCCGGTTATTAAAGATTTTTCGGATTCAAGCAAGCAATGCAATTTTTAGTAGCGATAAATAAAGCGTGTTATCCCCCCTTTTTCTTCCTAAGCTTGTAATGCAGATCATGCTAAATTGCGGACACTGTTCTCAGTGTGATCGGTAGTTAGATACGGTCATGGTTTTGGTTAAATTGGTTAAATTTTATGACATTCAAGTCACGATTATTCGATTCTTTAAGAAAAATTTCTGGATCGCCCGAATTGCAATTCGGTGACGACGTTGCATCGGATGAACATTCGGAGCAAGCAAAAGCTTCGGCGAATCCTGATTTGCAACTTGCGCCCGAGGAAGCCGTCAAGAGTCTGCTGGATTCCGCTTTCCGGGAACGATTAAGCGCGGAAGATTGCGCCATTAAAGAGGCGCACAAACGCATTGAAATAGAGAATGTGGCAAAAGTAGCCGCTGAAGCCAGGGCGCGAGCGGAAGCCAACGCCAGAATTGCGGCTGAAGCGAGGGTTCAAGCGGAAACATTGGCAACCGAGCAGGCGCGCATCCGTGCGAAAGCCGAAGCGATGGCGCTGAGGGAAGCGAATGCTCGTCGCGAACTTGAAATGAAAGCCCGGTTGATAGCCGATGAGAAAACAAAAGCCGAGAAGGCGCTAAACGCCTTATTGGAAGCCAAGATTAAAGTAGAAGCGTCGATTGTCGAGAAAATGCAAAGACGCGTTGAGCAAGAAGCAATGGCTTTAGACGAAGTACATGCTGCGGCGCACGAGGAAACCAAGGCTGCCGAAGCAGCGCAAGAACGTGCAAAACTGGCGGATGAAGCTCGCCTGGCCGCACTGGCCAGAATCGAGACCGAAACCGCTGCGACAGTCCTGGAAAAAACCAAAATTCAGGAATCGCAAAAAGCTTTGGCGCTGGCCAAGATGCGTGAGCAAGCGGAGAGACAAGCGCTGCAAGAAGTTCAGATGCGCCTACAGGCAGAGCGGCAAGCAAATGAGCATGCAGCGCAACGTGGAGTTGGAGTTGTCCCATTTTAACGGACAGTTTTTTCACCAAGTCGAGAACGTTTTGACTTGCTTGTTCGAATTGTAATCTATCGTGATTTGATTTTTCTCCTTAAGTTTTTTTTCAAAATTATTAGGTGATAAATACCCCA
>JALRCN010000067.1 GCA_023257295.1 Nitrosomonas sp.
ATTGGGGTATTTATCACCTAATAATTTTGAAAAAAAACTTAAGGAGAAAAATCAAATCACGATAGATTACAATTCGAACAAGCAAGTCAAAACGTTCTCGACTTGGTGAAAAAACTGTCCGTTAAAATGGGACAACTCCAACGTGCTGTTTATCAACGCCAGCTCTGAAGACAATTTCGAGAAAGGTAAACGGCAAAATCGCCTGTCACCGGAGCACATCGATAAGATTGTTTCCACCTACCAATACCGCAAGGAAGAGGCGCGTTACTCCCGGCGGGTGTCAATGGAGGAGATCGAGAAAAACGATTACAACTTGAATATTTCGCGTTATGTGAGCACCGCTACGGATGAGGAAAAAATTGACCTGGCGGTGGTTCACGCGGAATTGACAGCGCTGGAACAGCAAATCAAGGGCGCGACGGGAAAACACAACGAATTTCTTAAGGAATTGGGGCTGCCACCATTGCTTTAGGAGTTTGTTGGGTTGAATGACAAATGAGCATTTTGAGCTTGTTTTTAACACCGCAGATGGTTTTTCAATAACCTGTAGTGTGTGCGAATTCTTTTGGCGATATAATGCGATCAATCATTAAGCAGTCAATTTCTCGATTTTTTTAATATCCATGCAAGATTCAACATCGGTGGGCATCGTCACCCCGCAGTATGTGCAAATCGACAAGCCGTTGCAGTTGAAAAGCGGCGCATCGCTCGACAGTTATCATTTGGTGTACGAAACCTACGGGCAGTTGAACGCTGCGCGGTCGAACGCGGTGTTGATTTGCCATGCGTTATCGGGTAATCACCATGTTGCCGGTTATTATGCCGATAACGAGAAAAATATCGGGTGGTGGGACAATATGATTGGTCCGGGAAAGCCGATTGATACCAATCGTTTTTTTGTCATCGGCGTGAACAATCCGGGCGGTTGTCACGGTTCGACCGGGCCCGCCAGCATCGATCCGCAAACCGGCAAGCATTACGGTGCGAGTTTCCCGATTGTGACGGTGGAGGATTGGGTCGAAGCGCAAGCGAATTTAGCCGAGCATTTGGGCATCGAACAATTTGCCGCAGTGGTCGGCGGCAGTTTGGGCGGCATGCAGGCGATGCAATGGACGCTGGACTACCCGGAGAGAGTGCGCCATGCCTTGGTTATCGCCGCTGCATCCAAGTTAACCGCTCAAAACATCGCATTTAACGATGTGGCTCGTCAGGCGATCATGACCGATCAGGAATTTTACGGCGGCAATTTCTACGCATACGATACTTTACCTCGGCGCGGCTTGCGCTTGGCGCGCATGCTGGGGCATATCACGTATTTGTCCGACGATTCGATGGCGGCGAAATTCGGGCGCAGTTTGCGCAAAGGCGAGCTTTCGTTCGGTTTCGATGTGGAATTCGAGATCGAGTCCTATTTGCGCTATCAGGGCGACAAATTCGCCGATTTGTTCGATGCCAACAGTTATTTGCGCATGACCAAGGCGCTCGATTATTTCGATCCGGCCGCAGCTTACGACGGTAACCTCAGCGCGGCTTTCCGCGCTGCCAAGGCCGATTTTCTGATCGTCTCATTTACTTCCGATTGGCGTTTCTCGCCCGAACGTTCGCACGAAATCGTCAAGGCGTTATTGGATAACGAATTGAACGTCAGTTATGCGGAAATCACCTCCAGTCACGGTCACGACTCGTTTTTGATGGAAACGCCGCATTATCATCAACTGGTGCGTGCTTACATGGAAAATATTGCGGTCTGAAAACATCATGAATGACATCATTGCTCCGGAAACGATCGCATTGCGCCCTGATTTCGATGCCATTGCGGCATGGATAAAACCGGGCGCCAAAATTCTCGATCTCGGCTGCGGCGACGGTTCTTTGCTGCGGTATTTGCGCGATACGCGCAACGTGTTCGGTTACGGCGTGGAAATCGACGACGGCAATTTGCTGAAATGCTTCAACAACGGCATCAATGTGATCCAGAATGACTTGGAGACAGGCTTGTCCGGTTTCGAATCCGATTCGTTCGATTATGTAATCCTGTCGCAAACGCTGCAAGCGATGCGGCATACCGAGGGTATCATTCAGGAAATGCTGCGAGTCGGTAAGGAAGGCATTGTTTCGTTTCCCAATTTCGGCTACTGGAAAAACCGCATGCAGGTGATTTGCGGGCATATGCCGGTATCGCAATCGCTGCCTTATCGCTGGTATGACACGCCGAATATTCATTTATGTACATTGGGCGATTTCGAGGAACTTTGCCGGCAGTGCAATGCGCGCATTCTCGAGCGCAGGGTGATGAACAATAACCGACCGGTGCATTTTCTGCCGAATGTGATGGGGACGCTGGCGTTTTACCGGTTTGAGCGGAAAGGCCAATAAACGACAGTTTCGATTCTCGCGCAGTGCGGCTTTTGCTGCGCTTGTAAGACCGGACGGCTTGCATTAACCGCTTCGGCATTGTTTCGTCAGTCAGTCGGGCGTTTTTATCATCGTCGCGCAAAGGGGATTCTCATGACCATCGCTAACAGCAACCGGCGTCAATTCCTGCAATATACTGCCATGGGCGCATTGGCCGCTGCGCTGCCCGGTGTTTCGCTGGCGCAAGTCCGAAGTGGCGGCCGGGCTGCCGATCAGTCGTTCAAGGCCGATGTGGAAATCGCACTCACCGCGCAAGCCGCCGATGTTTCGATTCTTCCGGGCGCGCAAACGCATGTTTTCAAATATAGCGGAAAATTGCTCAAAGGCCCGCAAACCGCGCTGACAGAATTGCCGGGGTACTTGGGGCCGATCCTGAATTTCGAACGGGGCCAGAAAGTCAGGATATATTTCGATAACCAATTGCCGGAGCCTTGTGTCATGCATTGGCATGGCATGCATGTGCCGCAGGTCATGGACGGTCATCCGATGTATGCCATTCATCGCGGCGAGCGGTATGTATATGAATTCGAAGTGAATAACCTCGCCGGAACCAATTGGTATCACGCGCATACCCACGAAATGACCGCCACGCAGGTTTATCAAGGTTTGGCCGGGTTGATGATCGTAACCGATGAAGCGGAGCGCAAATTGGAATTGCCGAGCGGCGAATACGACATTCCCCTGGTGATTCAGGATCGCAGTTTCTCGCAAGGCAATCAGTTGCGCTATATGATGGGCATGCACCAGCGCATGCAAGGCTTCCGGGGCGACACCATCCTGGTGAACGGCCGCACAGACAGTGCTATCCCAGTGAAAACCCGCGCTTATCGTTTGCGCATTCTGAATGGATCGAACGCCAGGATTTATAAATTAGGCTGGAACGACGGTACGCCGCTGACGGCAATCGGCACCGACGGCGCGCTGTTGCCAAAACCGGAGACATTGCCTTATATCATGCTCGCTCCCGCCGAGCGCGTTGAGTTATGGGTCGATTTCAGCGGACGCAAGGTGGGTTCCGAGTTGACGCTGCAAAGCTTGCCGTACCAGATCTCCGCATCGCACATGGGCGGCGGCATGGGCATGATGGGGCATGCGGCAGGACAAAGCGAAGCGCTGCCGATTGCCACTTTCCAAATCATCGGGCATGTGAGCGATTCGCCCAAACTGCCCGATCAATTGATCCCGATGCGGCGCTGGACTGCAAAAGATGTCACTGATTCGGACAAAATCGTACCCATCGCAATCGGCATGCGGCATATGTCGTTCCAATTAAACGGCAGAACATTCGAAATGGAAAACCACCTGGAAATCGAAAAGATTCCGCTGAATACGATGCAGAGAATCCGGATATTCCACGAAGGCGGCATGATGGGCCGGGGAAGAATGGGTGGCGGCAGGGGCGGCATGGGTATGATGATGGCACAACCCCACCCGATCCATATCCACGGACAGCAATTCCAAATCGTATCGCGCATGCAAACCGATGCGTCCAGCAGCCGCTATGACACCATCAAGGATGGATTTATCGACAGCGGCTGGAAAGACACCGTACTGGTGATGCCGGGAGAAGAAATCGAAATCATCAAACCGTTCAAAGACTATACCGGATTGTTTCTCTACCATTGCCATAATCTGGAACATGAAGATATGGGGATGATGCGCAATTTTTATGTGGGGTAAAAGCCTTGCGCTTTAGTGTTGTTTATATGTGCAAATGCAATAAGTTTGCCGGATTACCGGATCAGATGACCAGAATGCTAAAATAGCCGTTCTTTTAGCAAACGAAGCCATCTTTTCATTTTCAATGCTCATTCTTGGTATCGAAACCTCCTGCGATGAAACCGGAATCGCGCTGTACGACACACCGCACGGTCTGCTGAGCCATACGCTGTATTCGCAAATCGAGATGCACAGCGAATATGGCGGCGTGGTGCCGGACTTGGCGTCGCGCGATCATATCCGGCGGGTTCTG
>JALRCN010000079.1 GCA_023257295.1 Nitrosomonas sp.
GGCGTTGGTGCTGATGACATCGGGATCGACCGGCCATGGCAAGGCGGTCAGGCTGTCGCGCGCGGCGGTGGCGGCCAATACGGGGCAGATCGTCGCCGCGCTGGGGATCGGGCCACAGGATCGGTCCGCGCTGGTGCTGCCGCTGCAATAGTTTCGACATCTTCGATGAAGCCCATGTCCAGCATGCGATCGGCTTCGTCCAGTACCATCATTTGTAAACGGCTGAAGTCGATGCGTCCGCGTTGAATATGGTCGATCAGCCGGCCCGGTGTGGCAACCAGAATATCGACGGGTTGCGACAGCAACTTGTTTTGCAGCGGATAAGGCATGCCGCCCAAAATGCTTACCACATTGATGCGTGGTAGATATTTGCCATATTTCTTGGCGGCCTCGGATACCTGAAGCGCCAATTCGCGCGTCGGTGTCAACACCAAAACGCGCGGTCCGCGGCTGCGAACTTGCGCTGGTGTGGCCAGCAAATGCAATGCTGGTAACATGAATGCAGCGGTTTTTCCGGTGCCCGTTTGCGCGCAAGCCATGACATCATGACCGGCGATCAGTTCGGGAATGGCTTGCTGTTGAATCGGTGTTGGGGTGGTATAACCCGCATCTTGAACAGCTTTGGTAATAGCAGGGTTTAAATTTAGATCTTCAAAAGACACAATAATTTCCTAGAAAAAGACAATGAAACCCACAGGCATAAACCACGTGCCGTGAAGAATGATTGTGCGTAACCTTGTCAGCGCATTAAAAAAGCATCGCCGCTAACCAAGGGTATACACATTTTCCGGGAAAACTTGAAAAATTGAGGAGAGGTCAGGAACGATGAAACCAAACAAAAACGATAACCATTTAATTTTTCTGGAAGATCGATTTCGGTGGCGCAGTATACTGGATTTGAAACCATTCTGCAATTAATTTGCTTTGGTAGGCTGCCAGGACAAAATTTGTTAAACGATCAACAAATAACACATTGATGTAATCACTGCGGTGCCGATAAAGTTCAATACAATCCCTTCCCGTGCCATACTGGCGACAGTGACCTGGCCACTGCCGAAAACGATAGCGTTCGGCGCGGTGGCGACCGGCAGCATGAAGGCACAGCTTGCGCTCATTGCGGCGGGCACCATCAATAGGCCGGGGTCGATGCCCGCGCCCAGTGCGGCGGATGCAAGAATTGGCATCAGCAAAATCGTGGTTGCGGTGTTGCTGGTGGTCTCGGTCAGGAAAGTGACGATCAGTGCAATGGTCGCGATCATTGCCAGCGGATGCAGGCTGGCCAGTACCGCCAGTTGGTCGCCGATAGCACGCGATAAGCCGGATTCGACAAACGCCTGCGCAATGGAAATTCCCGCAGCAAACAGGATCAGGATCCCCCAGGGTACTCGCTCGGCGGATTCCCAGTCGATCAATTTGCCGCCGCGTCCATTGGGGGTCAGGAATAAAACGACAACGGCAATCAATGCGACGATTGCATCGTTAGCCCCTCTAAGATCGAACCAAGTGCTCCAGCCGCCGAACGGTTCAAGGCGAGTGATCCAAGCAAGTGCAGTCAAGCCGAAGACGATCAGCACGCGGCGCTCCTCCGGCCGCCAAGCACCGGCGGAAGGGATAACCAATACACCGCGATAATCCAGCTTGCGCGTGAGCCATAAACCGGCCAGCGGCAAGAAAATCAGCACCACCGGCAACCCCCACGACATCCATTGCGAGAAGCTCACCGTGTTTCCGGTGAAGCTTTCGTACTGCTGCATGAATACCAGATTCGGTGGTGTGCCGATCGGCGTGCCCAAACCGCCGATGCTGCTGCCGTACGCAAGCGCCAACAGCAGCGGTAGCGCCAATTTCTTATCGGGGCTTTGCGCAATGACAGCCAATGCAATCGGCAGCATCATCAATACTGTTGCGGTATTCGAGATCCACATACTTAATGCTGCCGTTGCCGCCATAAAGCCCAGCACGATACGGCGACTGCCGGTACCACCAATCACATTCACCATCCCCAACGCAATGCGACGATGCGCGCCGGAACGCTCCATCGCCGCTGACAGAATAAACCCGCCCAGCATCAGCAAAATCAGCTCATTGCCATACGCTGCGGCAACTTTGTCCTGTGGCAAAACACCCAGGAGAGGGAAAGCCGCCAGCGGGATAATCGATGTGGCCGGAATCGGAATCGGCTCAAAAATCCACCATACCACGCACAACATCGCGACAGCCCCCGTCCAGCAAGCATGCGATTCCCAGCCGAATTGACTCATGCTTAGCGCTGCCGCAGCGGCTAGCATCGGCCCGGCAAATAACGCCCATTGGCGAT
This sequence comes from Nitrosomonas sp., assembly GCA_023257295.1. Taxonomy (GTDB): domain Bacteria; phylum Pseudomonadota; class Gammaproteobacteria; order Burkholderiales; family Nitrosomonadaceae; genus Nitrosomonas. Next base: position 2,318 of record JALRCN010000079.1, read on the forward strand.
TCGGATGGAGTGCCATCAATTAAGATTTACGGAATTTTGAATGAGGAATTGCATCATGCCGCAGCGCATAGGGGGCGTCAATTGGAATCCCCCTCACTTCTCCTTTTACAAAGGAGCAAAACTGTTGCAGCGATACTATTCCTTCCGCACAATTTTTGATCAAATTACCGCTTCTTCAACACAAAAACAAACTCGCAATCCGCTTGGGACAAATGCAATAACTCGTTTCCCGTTTGTTCGGCGAATACCTGAAAATCGATCACCGAGCCCGGATCGGTGGCGACGATTCTAAGGGTTTGTCCGCTCATCATAACGGCCAGCGATTGCTTGGTGCGCAGGATCGGTAGCGGGCAGACCAGGCCACGGGCGTCGAGCTCTTTGTCAGGTTGTTGCATGGGTTAAACCAGTTTGAGAGAAAATAAACGCAATTTAAAACACTCCCCGCACACCTGCAACTATCGCTTGTCCAGCCATCGGCGCGAAATCCTTCAAGAAAGACGTGTGCACGCGGATGTCACTGTCGAGCAAGTTCCGGCCTTGCAGGAACAGCGTGTAATTGACTGAAGGCGACAACTTCATGTGATAACCGGCTTCGACGTTCATCAACGTGTAGCCGGGCGTTTCGGTTTCCAGCATCGCGATGCGATCCTGGCGCACGACGCGCGTCATATTGAAATTCGCATGCCATCTGTTTTTCTGGAAATTAAGATCGAAACCGAAACGTTGCGGGGTAATGCGCGGGATGTTGCCGTTGTCTTTCAGTTTGCCGTAAACGGTGTCAGTGAATAATCGCAGATTCAACATATCGGGCAGCAGCGCAATGTTGGCTTCTGCTTCCAGACCATGAAATCTGGCGCGGGTTTGCGAAAAATCCTGCACCAGAAATGCGCCGCCGGCATCCAATTCGCCTTCTTCGTTGATGCGATCGGCGAATCCGTCGCCGTTGCTGTCGCGGCTTTGCTGGAAAATGTAATTGTCGATATGGTTATAAAACAAGTTCACGCGGGCAGTGATGCGACCGGCGGTTTTTTGCAGCGCAACGTCGAAGTTGTTGGATGTTTCCTTATTTAAGTTAGCACTGCCTTGCTCAAAGGTATTGGTCGCCACGTGTATGCCGTCGGCAAATAGCGCGACGGTATTTGGTGCCCGCTGTCCGCGTGTAGCGGTCAAATCGAGTTGATAACCGTCGATAAACCGCCATGCCGCACCGGCGGATACGTTATGCAAGTTGAAATTGCGCGTTGGCAGCAGCGATGCTCGGGGATTGTGCATCGCATGCTCGAAGCGTCCGCCGACTTCGAACAACCATTGCCGCCAATTGCGTTTTTCCACCAGAAATACCCCGGCGGATTGCGACAGACTGGACGGCACGAATGCTTCTTCACCTTTCGCGCTGAAATTACGGTTGTTCAGTTGCACCCCCATGACGCCGTGCCATTGCGCGACCGATGCGTGCGTCAATTCGGCACGGCCTTCGGCTTCGTTGTTTTTAAACCGGCTGCCGACTTCGCCGCTGCTTTCGAGTTCCTTGTGCTGATAATCGTTGTAATTGAAGCGTACGCGCAATTGCTGAAATCCTTTCAATGGATTATCCAGATCGCTCGCTAAACCGTAACGCGTCTGCCCCATGTCGATTTTTGCACCCTCCGGGCCAGGAATGCCGTAGAAGTTATCCAATCTCGATACCGACACACCGACGAATCCACGCTCGCCGACATAAGAACTTCCCGCCGATAGATTGCTGGAATCGACGGCGCTGTTTCTGACGACACCGGGTTCGCTATCCGGATCGTTGAGATTGGCGCGCCCCGGAATATGAATATCGCCGGTTTTGCGCTTCATGCCTTCGATATTCCACGACATCCTGCCCATACTGCCCGATGCGTTCAATGCACCGTTGCGCTCTTCCAGCGCGGAGTTGAAACGCCCCTCGAAATTGGCTTGCGGTGTTGTATACAAGCGATCTGGAATGCGGTCGTTAACCACATTGACCACACCGCCGGAAATGCCGCTGCCGTACAGCAGCGTCGACGGTCCGCGCAATATTTCGATGCGCGAGGCGTTGAGCGTTTCAGTGGCCACTGCATGATCCGGGCTGATCACCGAAACATCGCCGGTACCGATATTGTTTTCCATTACGCGTACGCGGTCGCCATCCTGACCGCGAATGATCGGTCGGCCCGCACCAGGGCCGAAATTGGTCGATGTCACCCCCAATTCGTGCATTAGCGTATCGCCGAGCGTGGTTTCGCGTTTTTGCCGCAGCCGGTCTCCCTGCACCACGATATCCGGCTTAACACCGGTAACTTCCATAGCGGTCGCACTCGGCCGGGTAATGACCACACTCGGCAATATCTTCATGCTTTTGCCTGCGCTCTGCGCGTGCAAATGTACCGGCAATAAACAACCTATCAATACGGTAGCAATAGGCTTGATACGCGCGTTTGTCCGCAGTTTGTTGGAAAAACCCATGCAGTATCCCTTCGACCAAAGATCGATACGCAACAGAGTTGCATTAATGGAGCTAACCAACCGTCAATGACAAGAATCCGTCGATACGCGACGAAATCCCGGCAGTTCAGGAAAATTAGCGATCAGTTAATAATGGGACGTCGGATAACGCCAACTGGCGGCGCGCGTGAACGATACGGCAGGAAATTGGAATTGGAAACGCACGCGGATTGCCAAAACGGTAAGCGGCGGCGGGCAACGATATTAGCGAATAGCAGTCCCGTTGCGGCAAAAAGCATACTGAGTCCCGTAAGCGCAAGACAATCCAGGCAGATCTCGTCTAGATCGACGCCTTCTTCGCCGCTATCGACAGCGTCTTGTGCTTCGACCTGAGCGAAATGCGTGAACGCATGCGTCATCAAAAACACCGGTACCGCAATCAGCACCAGTGTCAGGATCAGAAATAAGCTTTTACGCATCGGCATGGATCAGCAGCAATCGGCACATAGGCCTTTGACGGTCAATTCGATTTCCTGGAAGCGATACCCGGCAGGCAGCGGCCAGCTTCTTTCCGCTGGAAGATCGTCCAGGCAAATCACTTGCGCACAGCGTGTGCATTTGAAATGCGCATGATGGTGCGCGTGCAGCTCCCGGTTGACGTGGTAGCGCCAAACCCGGTCGTCACTGGTTACTTTGTGGATCAGATTTTTTTCTGCCAGCCACTCCAATGCACGGTACAGCGTGACCCGATCCAGCGGCAAAGACTCCGGCAGCCGCTGTTCGATTTCGCGATGCGTAATCGCGTGCTGCTCCGCCAGCAGAATCGCCAGAATACCAATTCTGCCCGCAGTTACCCGGCCGCCGTGATGCTGAATCAGCTCCCCGGCAATATTTCGAAAATCGATAGACATGAAATTGTAAATGCAACAAAGTTGCGTTTATTGTACTGAAGGCGCTTATTGAATGCAACGATGAAAAATGACGGGGAATCGATATAAGCTGTCTATTGGTTTATATGCGATCCAACAACTGCGGTATGCCCTGCAATGCGGCAACAACGGCTGCATACCGGATGGTTTCCCGGGTTCCATCGAAAAAACGGGTTTCTTGCCGGATTAGGCCGTCTTTGGTTGCCCACGCAAAACATACCATACCGACCGGTTTGATTGCGGTACCGCCATCGGGTCCGGCGATACCGGTCACCGATACGCCGATCTGCGCATGGCTTGCGGTCAGCGCGCCAATGACCATTTCTCGCGCTGTTTGTGGAGAAACTGCACCGTATTGGTCTAGAATGGCTTGCCGTACGCCGAGCATTTCATGTTTGGATGCGTTGCTGTATGTGATAAAACCGCGCTCGAACCAGACCGAACTGCCGGGTACGGCAGTGATCGCTTCACCGATCCAGCCGCCGGTGCAAGATTCTGCGGTAACCAGCATCATATCGCGTTGGGAAAGGCATTGCCCGACCTGCTGCGCCAAGGTGAATAAGATCGAATCCGGGTTGGAAATTTTATTTGTCCCTTCATGTTAGAACTTCCACTATGATAAAGCCTATGGAAAAAATACGTCTATCCAAATTAATGTCCGAACAAGGGCTATGTTCGCGCCGCGAGGCGGATCGGTATATTGAACTGGGTTGGGTGTTTGTCGATGGCGAGCAAATTACCGAACTTGGCAGCAAAATTTACCCCTCGCAGCAAATCAAATTGAATCGCGCCGCACAAGCGCAGCAAACGCAGTTGGCGACCATATTGCTGAATAAGCCGGTGGGTTATGTGTCTGGTCAGCCGGAACCCGGCTATCGCCCGGCGATTGTACTGATCAAACCGGAAAACCAGTTTGTTCGTGATGTCGCGACTAAGCGCTTTCATCCGTCGCATTTGAAAAAACTGGCACCGGCAGGACGGCTCGATATCGATTCGCAAGGTTTGCTGGTATTGACTCAGGACGGCCGTATCGCCAAGCAATTAATCGGCGAAAATTCCGCAATTGAGAAGGAATACCTGGTGCGGGTCGAAGGAACGTTGCCGCGCGAGAAATTGGCATTGCTCAATCATGGTTTGAGTTTGGATGGTCAAGCGCTGAAACCGGCGCAAGTAAGCTGGCAAAATCAGGATCAGTTGCGCTTTATTTTGCGTGAAGGCAAGAAACGTCAGATCCGGCGGATGTGCGAACTGGTTAATCTGAAAGTGACCGGTTTGAAACGGGTACGTATCGGTAAAGTAAAGCTGGGTGATTTACCCGAAGGACACTGGCGCTATCTGGAAGAAAGCGAACGGTTCTGAACTGCTTTGCCATTGCTCGAAGCAGCGTTTCGTTTGCCGATTATTATTCAATCAAGGAGGGCGGTGTGCTTCTCACACGCGATGATCGCAAGATCAGTATCATTGGCGGCATTCTGCTGCTGGGGCTGACCCTGACAACGGGCTTGGCCGTCTACAATGCCATGCGGCAACAAATAGAGTCAGTATTGGGCAGAGGCCTGGATGTTGCGTTGCAAGGCAAGGCATTGCTCATCGAAAGTCAGGTTGAGAAAGGTGTCGCCGATACGCAAACACTGGCGCTTCGTCCCTTTTTTATCAAGTCAATCCAGGAGCTCAATGCGGAGCCCGGCGATCAAAATGCCATGGCCGATTTGATGCGCAACGTCAATTCATTACCTGATGCCGGTTTTTCCGCCGCAATTGTTTACGATCAGCACGGCAAGCCTTTAGCACAATCCGGTCAATTCTCGGAAAATCAGCATCAGGCTTTATCACTGAATAAATATGCGCATGCATTTTTAATTTGGGACGAACAATTTGTTTTGCGGACCAGTACGGATGTGCTCGACGGCGATAAACAATTGATCGGCAGCATCGTCACCGAAATCAGGCTTCCCAAGCTGACGCGCCGGTTCAGCGAAATCCGCTCCATTGGCAATACCGGCGAATTCATTTTATGTGCTCCCCCGGTACACAAAACGAAAGAAATGGCTTGCCTCGTCAGCCAAATCGATGGCATCAAATTCAAGCGCCTCATGCGAGAAACTAATAGTGGTGTATTACCGGTCGGTCATGCATTGGATGGGCAACATGGCGTCGTTGCGGTTAAGGATTATCGTCAAATCCCTGTAATTGAGGCGTATGCGCCGCTGCGGGCAATCGGTCTCGGTATGACATTGAAATTGGATGAAGAAGAATTATTTGCTCCGATCAATCAGGAGTTGCGCTTTATTATTCTGTACTTGGCCGGTTTAATCCTCGCTGAAATCTTGCTGCTCAATTGGTTCGTGCGCAAACTGATTCAATCAGAAAGAGCGGCTCAGCACACCCAGAAAATCGCTGAGCAATTTTCCATTGAGTTAAGCCATAAGGAAACCGAGTTGCGTGAGCGCTTGAAAGAAATCACTTGTCTCTACGAAATCCGCCGCAGTATCGGCATGGAGCTATCGATAGAAACGGTTTGTCAAAATATTTTCATCCACTTGATTCCGGCCTTGCAGTACCCACAGCTTGCTACGGCGGTTATTGAATTGGACGGTTGGCGGTATATTTCCGGTAGATCCAATCTCTCGCTTGCGCCGCATGTGCTGACAAAAGAAAAAATATCTGAACAATCGCGTACAAAAACGCGAATGGAGCGGAATCCGGCCTGTACTTGCTGGTCGTTCATCAGTGTCAATGGAAAAATGTGCGGTAACTTGCGCGTGTTTTACCCGGCCGACAAACCGTTTTTGCTGCAGGAAGAGCAAAAGCTCGTCAATGCGATTGCTGGCGATCTTGAGAGCTGGCTCGAGCGCAAACATCTGGAGCAAGCGGTGATATCGATAGCCGAGGATCAGGCGCATACCATCGGCCAAGAATTGCACGATAACGTCGGACAGCAGATTGCAGCGATCGGTTATCAAGCTCAGGCATTGGAAAAGAAAATGACCACAGCGGGAAACGACGAAAATATAACGAAAGTTGCCGCATCGATTGCTTCGCAAGCACAAACCGCCGTCATCCAAATTAAGCAGCTGGCGCGCGGCTTGTTACCTTTCGAATTGGAAGCCAATGGATTGGCATCCGCGCTCAAGACGTTAGCCGATAGAGTCGCGGCGACCTATCATATCGGTTGCGATTTTTTATCCAATCATGACATTATCGTCAAAGATAACAACGTGGCGTTGAATCTTTATCGAATTGCGCAAGAGGCGATCAATAATGCGATACGGCATGGTCATGCCAGGCACATTGTCATGATGTTATCGACGCATGATAATGTATTGCGCTTATCCATTTGCGATGACGGTCAAGGTTTCTCCTACAAGGATACTGATCGACAATTAACCTCGGGGATGGGGTTGAAAATTATGCAATACCGCGCAAAACAATTGGATGCTCAACTTGATATTCTCGCCCGCCACGAGGGTGGAACGGAGGTTCGCCTTGAAAAAAGAATCGGCTGATATGGCCACGGAAAAAGCAAAAATCATGTTGGTCGACGATCATGCGATGCTGCGTCACGGCATGGCGACACTGATCAATTTGGAATCTGATTTGGAAGTGATCGCCGAAGCGGGCGACGGCGCGGAAGCGCTGGCAATTTTGAAACAAAAAACCCCCGTCGATCTTGTGTTGTTGGACGTTACGCTGAAAACCGTATCGGGGCTTGAGGTCATCAAAAGCATGCATGCCGCCAATCCATCGCTGCGAGTCTTGTTCGTATCGATGCACGATGAATCGGTTTATGCGGAACGCGCGTTGCGTGCCGGTGCGCAAGGGTACATCATGAAGCAGGAGCCCGGCGAAGTGCTGGTTGCCGCTATTCACGAAGTATTAAAGGGCAATATTTATTTGAGCAAACAAATGCAGGAAAAATTGCTCAAGAGAATCGCAACGGGTGGCAGCGAACCCGAGCAATTGATCAATACGTTAACCCCGAGCGAGTTTGAGATTCTGCATTTGATCGGGCAGGGCCATAGCAGCCAGGAAATAGCTAATTTGCTATGCCGCAGCATCAAAACGATTGAAACACATCGTTTCAATATCCGCATCAAATTGAATTTAAAAGACGGCGCTGATTTAATTCGCTACGCCGCTCGCTGGGTTTCCGAGAATCATTAGAAACCCTTTCTCCGTCAATAAATTAAGGTTAATGGTTTCTCTTAGAACAAAACCATAGTTTCCCCAATAGGCGCCATATACTCGATTCGATAACATGCCTCCCATGAGAATTTTTGGAGGCATTTTTATCATGCGTAAAAACTTTGTGGCTTATCTTTTTGTTATTCCAGCTTTTTTTATATTGACCGCATGCGCACAAATGAGTCCGGTAAATCCGCAAGATATTGTCGCGCGGAATGCAAAAACACACCAAGAACACAATAGCCTAGCTTCTTATTACGACAATCTGGCCAAAGAAATGGGCGGCAAAGCAACGCAGAAAAAAGATTTGCTCGGCGATTACGAAGAACATAGTTATTACTATGGTAGAGGCGGTCAAGATTTCAAAGCGCACACGGAAGCCAATCTTCGTTACTACGAAGAGGCCACGCGAGAGGCGCTGAAAAAAGCCGATTTCCATCGCAAAATAGCGGCGGAATTGTTAAACCGAGAATACGCCAAGCCATCTGACGCACTGGATCCTGCCGCCGCCCGTAAAGTTAAACTGAACTCAGGCTCGAACAATTTGAACTGAGCGCTAAATCGGCGATCATGCTTACAATTTCGTCTTGTTCAGCAAATTGTTCGCTCTTCTCTGGCAAAAACTAACTGATAACACCCTCCTGGAAATTCCGTTCCTTTTACTTTCTGCTCCTAACAAAACAGAAAGTGAGGGATGGAATTTTTTTGCGTATGGAGCGTGCCGATAAAATTTTATCTTTCAAGAAACGATGCGCAAATTAAAACTATTGGCTGCCATAACAGGCGTTGCATTGCTTTGTTCTGTTTTCCCCGCCATGGGTCAAGTCAATAAGCTGCAAAATTTTATCAAGGGCAGTCAATTGGAATTGGGTGGCTGGATCAATGGCGGTGCAACCTTAAATCCAAGCCAATCCGGTGGTTTCAACGGCCCGGTGATATTTGCCGATCAGGCGAATCGATTTCAACTGAATCAATTCAACCTATTTCTGCGCCGCCCGGTAATCTCTGAAGGTAGAACTTGGGATTTTGGCGGACGTTTTGATTTCATGTTCGGAACCGATGCCATTTTCACGCAAGCCTTCGGTGTTCCAACTTTCGATGTCAATTCCGGTGAAGCACTCAAAAGAAGCAGCTGGGATTTGGATTTATGCTGCAATTCATCGCGAACTTACGGCATTGCATTACCGCAAGCGTATTTGGAGACTCACGTACCGGTCGGCAACGGATTAAATGTCAAACTCGGTCATTTTTATACCCCGACAGGCTTTGAAACTGTTCCGGCACCGGATAACTTTTTTTATACGCGCGCCTATACCCTGAATGTCGGAGAACCGTTTACCCATACGGGTATGCTGGCTACTTACACCGTCAACAAAAACTGGCAGGTTCTCGGGGGGGCGCTTACCGGCAGTGCCAATGGCGGTTGGGATGGCGGTTGGAATAAGCAATTAGGCAATTGGTCCGGACTCGCCGGCTTTACTTGGACTAGTGACAATAAAGCGACCACCTTTCATTTTTCCGGAACCTACGGACAAGTTTCCACCCGAAGCGATGAAATCTGGGCGTTCTACAATGTGGTCTTACAACATAAAATAACGCCAAAAACATTGCTGGTCTTGCATCACGTATACGGCGAAGCCAGCGGAGTGCTACTGAACAATCTGAAGTATACCAACGCAGTTCAAGATGCCGAATGGATGAGCGCTATTGCACATTTATACTACGATCTCACCGATCATTTAACTTTCGGCGTGCGCGCCGAATGGTATCGCGATCAAGACGGATTCCGCAATCCATCACCGTTCCGAATTGCCGCCGCCACCAATATGGTCAACGGCGCTGCAATGAGTTACGCGGGCAATCTGAGTAGGGTTACGGTAACACCGGCCGATTATTACGATGTAACGGTCGGCTTAAATTGGAAAGCAGCCAAGTCGTTAGGCATTCAATCCAAGTTATTGCAGAAACTGCGCATCCGCCCCAACATACGTTACGATAGAGTCGATGCCTACCGGGCTGAAGCATACCGGCCATTTGCGGGACATAAAGACCAGATTCTGTTCTCTCTTGATTTCTTGCTACCGTTTTAGGCATAAAAAAAAAGCCCCCGGTTTTCACCGGAGGCTTCGAGGGTGTAGCAATGATTTTTAACTGAAACTACGAGGTTATCAGTAAATTACAGGCTACCGTACTACTGATTCATTTACATCAATTTGCGCTTTGGCTTTGTTAAGTTGCTCATTACGTTCCATTGACGACATTTTTTTGTGTAATTCCACTTGCTCCAGATCCTCAGCTAATTCTTTGCTGTATTCACGGATATTGGCGCGAAGATGTGAATTAAGATCCTGTCCTTGTCTACCATATGTGTAGGGATGATCTTCATACTCTTGAAGATCGTGCCGATACGTTTCCAACTTGACAGAAACTTCCTTGGCAAGGCCATCGTAATAATTTGCCAATGTAATATGATCGTTTGGATTGATATTACTCGGTGCGACAGGTGCCTCAGCAAATACTGCCGTTGTGGCGAAACTCAACACCCATAAAGAAGCGATTGCGGTTACTTTTAGTGTTTTCATCATCATGTCCTCCATCAATTCAGTGTTGACATATTAACGAGGACTGTCACGAGTGTATATTGGGGAAACTCTGGTTTTATGCTAATGGAAACCATTAGATGATTTATCTTTCATTACATGCTGTTACTGTGGTTATTTTGATCGATTCCGCTGTTTTCGGTGATGCTCTATGAACCAAAGCAAGATTCTTCCTGGTTTTTAAGGAAAAAGAATATGTTGGGATAGATTAGATCTCGAAAATCATTTAATCTTCTCCTGATTCAAATGTAGCCTCTCTCGTGTTACTTGGACGGAAAGAGCCAAATGTCGTATGCATTACATACATTAATTTGTAAGAATTTCTAGCGTTGTTTACAGTATTTGGGAGAATACTGTAGATGAACATACATAAACGCACCCGCTTAACTTTACTGGATCGTCAGGA
>JALRCN010000131.1 GCA_023257295.1 Nitrosomonas sp.
TACCGTCAAACCTCATAAGGGTTTGAATAATGCTACTCCTTATGAAATACTCAACGCTTATTTTAATCAACCTCTCTGTAAACAACCCTGAGATTTCTTACACGTAAGGCATTAAATCGGATCCTTGCGTTGTGTTATAGAACCAGTTGCTGTCCTCGGCTTTCCATCCTTGTTCAAGGTAACGGATCGAGGCGTAATTGTCGCCGAATGGATCTTGGCTGACAGTTGCTCCGCTACGTTCGGGATCGGATTCCGGTATCAGCGAGCAAGCCGAAAACGCGATTATGGCGATAAGGCCTAGGGTATTTGAAAAAAGCCGTTGTTTCTTCGGCGGTGCGGAATGTTGTTTCATGATGATTCTCCCTTTACTTGATTTCGTTGGTATCAGTACAGTCAGGAACCCGGAAAGACGTATAACAATCTCCCGGATTCAACTCGAATCGTCCAGCTTGAGGTGTGTGCCCGTTTCTACATAAGGCTTTGCACCTGAATTCTATCTTAAGAATCTGCGATACATGGCAGTATAAATTCAATAAAACGTGAGGAAGATCACAGTTCGTTTTAGAATTTGCGAACTTTTAAAAAGCGAGGTGACGATAACATGATGAAAAGAATATTCGCTGTTCTTGTTTTTTGCGCCGTTTTCGCTGCTTGCGCCACGCAATCCCCGGTGGATCGTGCGGACGGCAAAATACGGGTCACCATTCTGCACTTCAACGATATCTACGAAATAACCCCGGTGAGTGGCGGCAAGGAAGGCGGTATTGCGCGCGTTGCTACGTTGCGCAACCGGCTGCTGGCGCGTAATCCTAATACCGTCACGACTTTGGGCGGCGATTTGTTCAATCCGTCGGCTGTCGGCACGGCGCCATACGATGGCGGGAAATTGGCCGGGCGGCAAATGGTGGATGTGTTAAACCATTTCAAGCTGGATTATGCGACTTTTGGCAATCATGAGTTCGATCTCAAAGAGGCGCAGTTCCGTCAGCAGGTTAAGGAAGCCCAATTCACCTGGGTTTCGAGCAACGTGACGAACGCGGATCGTCAAGCATTCGATGGCGTAAAGCCGTACGCAGTTATACCCGTTCACGATCAAAAAAGGGGTAAGACATTCAGAATCGGTATGTTTGGATTGACGCTTGCGGTCGATAACATCGGCTACGCCCATTTTTCCGAGCCGCTCGCGGCTGCTGCCGATCCGATCAAACAATTGCAGGATCAGACGGATTTCATTGTCGCACTCACGCATCAATCGATCGGCGACGACATCCGGTTGATCGAGCAATACCCGCAAATCGGCTTGTTGCTGGGCGGGCATGAACATGTCAATCATCAGAATTGGCGCGGTAACTTTACGCCATTGCTGAAAGGCGACGCCAATGTACGTTCGGTTTATGTGGTAGATCTCTATTTCGATCCGCAAACGGGAAAAACCGAGATCAAGCCGAGTTTTGTGCCGATCGACGACAGCCTTGAGGAAGATCCTGCGCTTAAAGCCGTAGTGGATCGCTGGATGACAATCGCCTTTGAGGCTTTTCGTACCCAAGGTTTTGAACCGGAAGAGGTGGTGACAACGACTACCGAAGCGTTAGACGGTTTGGAATCCAGTGTGCGCTATCGTTCAACCAATTTGACCGGCATGATCGCAAAAAGTATGTTGCGCGCGTATCCCGAAGCCGAGTTGTCGATTTATAACAGCGGCTCGATCCGTATCGACGACGTGCTGCCGCCAGGGAAAATCACTCAATACGATATTTTACGCGTCATGCCGTTCGAGGGGCGAGTTCAATTGGCCGCGATTACAGGTGGCTTGCTGATAAAAATGCTGGAACAAGGAAAAGCGCGCCCCGGTTCCGGCGGTTTTCTGCAATCGGCCAATGTGCAGCAAATCGGCGGCGAGTGGCGAGTCGGCAATACAGCAATCGATCCACGGAAAACATATAAGCTTGCGATCAACGATTATCTCGCCCGAGGGGATGAAAAAGGATTCGATTTTCTGCAAGCGAATGCCGGATTTTCCATCATCGATCCGGGGGTAGGAGAAACCTACGATACGCGTAAATTGGTTATCGCGCAGATGAGAGATAACTAAGGGAGCGCTGATTTATCGGCTGCATGATCGAATCACTTCATTCGCCGAATTATTCAGCATTCCCTAAAATTATTCCTTGATTTCCTGCTCGATCTGGTCGGCGGTCACGTGGCGCACATCCTTGCCCTTGACCATGTAAACAACGTATTCCGACATATTCTTTGCGTGATCGCCGATGCGTTCGATGGCTTTGGCGATAAACACGATTTCCAGGCAGGTTGAGATTTTGCGAGGATCTTCCATCATGAAAGTGATCAATTGGCGCAGGATGGAGCGAAATTCCTCGTCGACTAATTCATCCTGGCGCACGATTTGCGCTGCCGCGTTCAAATCCAGTCGCGCAAAAGAATCCAAAGATTTGTGCAGCATGTCGACCGCAATACTCGCGACATGCTTAATTTCATTAAAACGTGGAATTTGCATGCGGTCGGTCGAGTAAATCAATTTTGCCATGCGAGCGATTTTTGCCGCTTCGTCGCCGATGCGTTCCAAATCCGTGATGGTTTTGATCACCATCATAATCATGCGCAAATCGCTCGCGGTGGGTTGCCTACGCGCGATTATTTGATTGCAAATCTCGTCGATTGAAACTTCCATCGCGTTAACGCGGTGGTCGCGCGCGATGACTTGATCGATCAGTTCTTCGTTACCGGTGGTTAGCGCCTCGATTGCATACTCGATTTGTTCTTCGACAAACCCGCCCATTTGCAGTACGCGGGTGCGCACTTCTTCCAGATTGGCGTCGAATTGCTTCGAGATATGTTCTTTGTTTTGCATCATTTTGCACCTATGGGGATATTGAAGGTGGAAATTTCAGGTAGACGCTGTCAGTAACGCTTGATTCATCGAATCAAAGAGAAATAGTGTGAACGCCGCGATCGGTGCCGAGCAGCAACGTATTCGCCGGGCGGCGGGCAAAAAGGCCGTTGGTTACCACGCCGGTAATTTGATTCAGCGTGCCTTCCAGTTCGACCGGATTCAAAATTGACAGACCATGCACATCCAATATGATATTGCCATTGTCGGTGATAAAACCTTGGCGCAACGCCGGATGTCCGCCCAAATGAACGATCTCGCGCGCAACATAGCTGCGCGCCATGGGAATCACTTCGACCGGCAGTGGGAAATTGCCCAGCACATTGACCAGCTTGGATTGATCGGTAATGCAAATGAACTTGCGCGCCACCGCTTCAACGATTTTTTCCCGCGTCAGTGCACCGCCGCCGCCTTTGATCATATGCAGGTTTTCGGTAATTTCATCGGCACCGTCGATATACACCGGAATGTCCGACACATTGTTGAGATCCATTACTTCGATGCCGTGCTGCTTCAGGCGTTGCGCCGTGGCGTCCGAGCTGGCTACCGCGCCTTCGATTTTATTCTTGATCTTGGCCAATTCGTCGATGAAGTAATTCGCTGTGGAACCCGTACCTACGCCGACGATACAACCTGCCGGGACATATTCGATTGCGGCGGCTGCGGCCGCTCGTTTTTGTTCGTCTTGTGTCATTATCGTTTTACTGTAATAAAAAATAGCCCTTATCATACCAGGAAAGCTTGATTTGCTAAATTAAGCAATGCGTTTCCGGGCAATAACCAATAAACTATACTGCTTCCAATTGGGTCTGATTTTTTGACCGCCACAAAGGATTTTTTTGCCGTATGGATTTACTGACGCAAGGATTACTCGGCGCCGCGATGGCGCAATCGGGCGCGCAGCAGCGGGAAGCGCGCATTGCCACAGGCATCGGTTTTTTGGCCGGGATCGCCGCCGATGTGGATATTTTGATTCAATCGGAAAACGATCCGCTGCTCAACATCGAATTTCATCGTCATTTTACGCATTCGCTGTTTTTTGTACCGCTTGGCGCGCTGATTGTTGCGCTGTTGTCGTGGCCGTTGTTGCGCAAGCGATTGTCTTTCGGTCGCTTATATTTGTTTGCCTTCCTCGGCTATTGCTTGAGTGGTGTGCTGGATGCTTTTACCAGCTACGGCACCCATCTGCTCTGGCCGTTGAGCGATGAACGCATCGCATGGAATACCATTTCGGTGATCGACCCGGTTTTTACGTTGATCCTGCTGATTGCCGCAATCCTGGCTTTTAAAAGGTATTCATACTATGCGGCGCGTATCGGATTATTGCTGGCCGTAGCGTATATGTCGTTCGGTTGGCTGCAATTGCAACGTGCCGAAATCGTAGCGCAATCGCTGATTGCCGAACGCGGGCATCGCGCAGAAGAGTTGCTGGTAAAATCGACGCTCGCCAATCTGGTGCTGTGGCGCTCGATCTATGAATATGACGGTCGATTATATGTGGATGCTGTTCGCGTTGGTTTATTTTCCGAGCCGCGCATTTATCCGGGAGAGTCGATTGAGAAATTCGTATTGGCGCGCGACATGAACGGATTGCCGTCGTCGTCGGTTTTGGCAGGCGACATCGCACGCTTTACCCAATTCTCGGCCGGTTTGGTCGCGATCCGTCCGCAACAGCCGAACGTGCTCGTCGATGTGCGCTATTCCAATTTGCCGACAACCGTTGCGCCATTGTGGGGCATAGAAATGAACCCGGAACAACCGGATCAGCATGCAAAATATACGCTTTACCGCGATTCATCCAAGCAAACGCGCGAGAAATTCATTACGCTGCTGCTGGGCGGGCATATTTTGGATTGAATGACGCTTTCCGCTATAGTGTACGTTAACGCTATGCTATAGAAACAGTATGTAATTTGTAAGAAAACTATACATTTTTTCGCCCCGTAACGTAGTTACTAATCCTAATTCCATATCTTCTCGAATTTTAAACCCAGCAACAGCTTTCTTTGCTTTTGTTATTAAAGGTTTTTGACCTGTAATTTTTGTAAATTCATTAACACTTCTTTTTAAAATATTAGTATTTTGAGCTGCTAATCCTAATCCACGATTAATACTAATTTTTTTAAGTTTT
>JALRCN010000143.1 GCA_023257295.1 Nitrosomonas sp.
ATTTGCATTTGAAAGAAACCGAATTTCGTTTTAATCATCGTCGTGATAATCTTTATCTTGCCGTTCTCAAATTATTACGCCTAAACCCGCTTTAACTTCCTAAGACCCAAAGATTTTTCTGGGTTTTATGCATATTTGTTGTTTTCAGCAGCAAAAGCTGGGCGCTGGATATTTTGTATTATGCCAATACCGATGGCAGTGTACGGGGCATTGATGTTGCGACCAGAGGCGAAGTTGCCGTGATCCCATCGACGGCATTTAAAGGCGCTATTGTCGGCGCTGCCAGAGAATTTGCAATTGATCCTGAAAGTCGCATGCTTTGGTATACCGCAACCGACAATGCGGTTTACTCGTTATATTTAGATACACATGCAGCAGGCCCGTCAATTCCAAGCAATCGTCTGTCGGGCGCCATCATTGGAGGCGAGCGTCATATATTTATCGATTATTCGCGTAGGCATTTGTTATTAACCACGACCAGCGGCGCTATTCAGCGGTTTAATCTAGGTAATTTGAGTGAAGTGAGCGAAATCCCCGAGTCTTTCTTCACCGACGGCAATATCGGTGCTTTTCGTCATTTAGCCAGTGATGGGCGTACCGGTAACATTTGGTATGCAGCTACAGATGGATCGTTTCGGGAATTCAATCCAGATAGTTTGACACGCACCGGACGAAATATTTCTTTTGGGGCACAGTACGGCGCCAATCCGGGTGCTTACCGCCATTTCGTGATAGATCCGAAGCGTGACTTGCTGTTATATGCCGTTACGGATGGCAGCATTGCCACTGTTCCGTTGTCTTCTCTGGTACGTGGCACAACTATTTTGCAATCTAACGTTTTTATTGGCGCCAATCCGGGCGCCGGGCGCATCATCAGCTACGACATCGCTATCGCAACAGGTGGGGATAACGGTGCTGCATCGTTTGCATCCAATTATTTGCATTTGCCCTTTTTGGCGCTGGATGCAAGCACATTATCTGTAACACTTCGGTTTGATCCCGAACAAAACTTGTTCATTTACGAATATCATGAAGCTACAAGCACTACCATTGACGCGCCGGCCACATTCAGTTTCACAACCGGTCTATTAATCGTTCCGAACGTTGTCTACCAGGGAATTGGGTATCATGCGACGTTAAAACAAATTTTCGGGACGCTGAATTTCACTCTGGAAAGTGTCGGGACTCATTAGCCAGTAGTTTGATAAATAACATGGAAATAACGACAGATATATACCTTGGGGACAGCAAAGAGCAATTAAAATTGCTTCCCAATAATTCTGTTGACCTCATCGTTACCTCGCCTCCTTACGCGGATCAAAGAAAAAGTACCTATGGTGGCATTCATCACGATAAGTATGTTGAATGGTTTTTGCCGATATCGGAGCAACTTTTGCGCGTTCTGAAACCAACTGGAACATTTGTTCTAAATATCAAGGAAAAGGTGGTCGATGGCGAACGAAATACCTACGTGATTGAGCTTATACTGGAAATGCGTAGGCAAGGGTGGTTATGGACTGAGGAGTTTATTTGGCACAAAAAAAACTGCTACCCAGGGAAATGGCCCAATCGATTCCGCGATGCATGGGAGCGGTTGCTTCAGTTTAATAAGAATAGAAAAGGGTCTTAGGTGTAAGAAATCTCAGGGTTGTTTACAGAGAGGTTGATTAAAATAAGCGTTGAGTATTTCATAAGGAGTAGCATTATT
>JALRCN010000155.1 GCA_023257295.1 Nitrosomonas sp.
GTTCATATTCTGGCGACGGATTTGGATACCAATGTATTGGCAAAAGCCCAGATGGGAATTTATCCGTTGGACAAGCTCGAGAAAATTCCCAAAGATAAGCTTAGGCAATTTTTCCTAAAGGGAAAGGGGCAGCATGCGGGATCGGCGCGCGTGAGACCGGAGTTGCGCAATATGATTACGTTCCGGCAATTGAATTTGCTCGATGATAGTTGGCCTATACGAGGCCCCTTCGATGCGATTTTCTGTCGCAATGTAATGATTTATTTCGATAAAGAAACTCAGTATAAAATCCCGAAAAAATTTGCGCCGCTTCTGGCATCCGACGGATTGTTGTTTGCGGGTCATTCAGAGAGTTTTCAGCATGCGGTCGATTTATTCAAGCTGCGAGAGAAAACCGTCTATGAATTAGCCAATAAAACGAGGTGACGGTATGGGTGCGGTGCTTGATGAACATTTGGCGACGAATTTTTATTTTGATAGAAATTTCAATAGCGATGCGGTCAAATTGTTGCCGGGAGAGTACTATGTTACCGATAAGGATGTGCTGCTGGTGACGGTGCTGGGTTCGTGCGTCGCGGCTTGTATTCGCGATTGTTACAGCGGTATCGGCGGTATGAATCATTTCATGCTTCCGGATGCCGGATCCGATGAAGGAAATCCGTTGGCGGCTTCAGCGCGCTACGGTACTTATGCAATGGAAATATTGATCAATCAGTTGCTTAAGCTCGGTGCGCGCCGTTCCAATCTCGAAGCAAAGGTATTCGGCGGCGGTAATGTGCTTGATGGATTGACGGTGGCCAATGTCGGGCAGCGCAATGCCGATTTTGTGTTGCAATTTCTGAAAACCGAGAAGATTCGCGTGGTTGCGCAAGACCTGGTCGATATTTTTCCACGCAAGGTTTATTTCTTCCCCAAGAACAGCAAAGTGATGGTGAAGAAATTGCGCACCATGCATAACAGCACCATTTCACAGCGTGAAAAAGATTATAGTTCTCGCCTGCAAGGGAGCGGTTCGAGCGGCGATGTCGAGTTATTTTCTTAAGATTGATTTGTGTAATCGATTAAAAGGCTGGTATGAATAAAATTAAAGTGCTGATTATCGACGATTCGGCGTTGATTCGAAAATTGTTAACGGAAATTATCAATAGCCAGTCCGATATGGAGGCCATCGGAGCTGCTCCCGATCC
>JALRCN010000164.1 GCA_023257295.1 Nitrosomonas sp.
CCGTCCGCCGTCGCTTCCGCAATCGAATCCGGCAAAGCACGCACGCCATCGTCAAAGCTGGTGAAATCGATCCCGCCGCCTTTGTAGGTCAGACCATCCTGAAACGTGGTGTTGTCGTTGACACCGGTTTGCAAATTGAGATTGAAAAAAAATGCATCGGGAATCCCGCGCGTGCGCATTTCCAACGTACCGCCGGCGAATTCCGCAGGACGATCCGGCGAATAGGTTTTTTGCACCATCACGCTTTCCAGGATATTGGTCGGAAAAAGATCCAGCGGCACCACGCGCCGGGTCGGATCCGGGCTTGGAATCGCCGCGCCGTTCACCAAGGTGGTGGAAAAGCGCTCGCCCAAACCGCGGATAAAAACAAACTGACCGCCCACCAGCGTAAGCCCGGAAGCCCGTCGCAACGCACTGGCCACATCGCTGTCGCCGCTGCGGCTGAATTGCTCGGCGCCTAAAACGGTCGCAACCGATGTCGCCGTGCGCTGCTCCTCGATCACCGATGCGATGGTTCCCGCCAAATGCGGTTCCAAAACCACATATTCGGCCAATTCGACTCCGGCGGGTGTCAGTTTAAAACTTAACTCGGTGGTTTGCGCGTCGGTAACTTTGACGTCATCCTGCGTTTGGCTGCTGTACGCACTGTGCAGTAACGAAACGCTGTAACTGCCTGCCGGAACGGTTGCAGTAACGCGGCCTTGTTCGTCGGTGCGAAATTTTTGCTGCAATCCGCTCAGAAACACTTGCACATCCTTTAGCGGTCTTTGCGTTTCCATCGATAACACTTGCACGGAGACAACTCCCTCTCCCTCCTCGCGAGTTGCTATGTCCGCCGCATCCGTACCGGCCATGGTGCCCGTTTCCGAGCTTTCAATGTTCAGCAGCGGTTTCTTTTTGCCGGAATAAAACGTAACCAGAATTTGTGCGTTCTCGGCAGGACGCAGTTGCAAATCGAAAGAAAATTCCTGATCCTGCGTCTTAATGGTGAACTGATAAGACCCGGGCGGCAATTTTCCGGCAATACTGCCGCTTGCATTCGTCTTCAGCGCCGAGTCCCCATCAGTACGCCAATTATAGGCCGAAGGAGTAGCTTCAAAAATCAATAATGCGCTGGATTTATCAAAAGACTCGCTGGTAATCGACAATTCCGCATTTTCTACCGGAAATCCATCCTGAAATAAATGAATGGAAAACTCTGCTTTTTCGGTGTCCGCCCAAACAGCGGAACTGACGAGCATGATCGCAAGCAAGCTGCAAAACCGGAGTATTTTTTTTAATCTCGTATTCATTTGGCGTATCAAGCCCCCTCTCCCTCCCAGTGCACTGGCTTGCGGAGATCAATTAGTCGTGAAAAAGTCGGAATCGTCTTGAGCTGACGTTAAGGCGGGATAGTCGGCGATTGCATCAGGTACATTGCCATGGCTCGGTTTTACAAACTTCCATCAAACGACGCAGTTCGGTGGCTTTGCGAAACAACTCGGCATTCTTGAGGTGATCCAAATGCTTATTGGCTTCGGCAAAGCGACGGCTTGAAAACAGCGCATACGCCAATGCATAGCGCACATCCTGATCTTCCAGCAAGCCGGTGCGGTACAAGCTGGACTCCATGTTGGCAGCGCGCTCGAATTGCCGCAATGCCAGCAAAATCGATAACCTCTGCTTAAATTTCACTTTTTGGTCGCCGATGCTCTCATTGAGCGTCAGCGCTTTGTGAAGCCGCCCGGCGCGCCGGTAGATTTCAGCAGCTTCGGCTTGCAAAGCGGGATTCAACAATGTGGCCTGCTCCAAAATAAATGCTGCGGAATTCAATTGCCCTTGATCCAAATAGGTATGCGCCAGCAGTTTCGCAATCATTTCGTCGCTGGGATATTGTAAGCGCGCGACTTCCAGAATGTTCACGGCCTCCCGATATTCCCGGCTCAGTCGCAATGCGTTGCCGAATGCGGCATAGTCCGCCGCTGTCGCTTTAGATCGCGTCAGGTATTCTCTGCCCAGCCTGACCGCCTCCTGATAAAGACCCAGTTCGACCAGATAAAATACTTTGCGCTTGAGAAAACGGAAATCGGATGGAAAAACGCGCTGTCCGTCGTTCAATGCCTTGATTGCCGCTTCGGGTTGCTGCAAATGCCAATGCGATTCCGCTTTTAAACTGATCAAGGTAGCGTCTTTATTGGCCAGCGCGCCTGCTTTGCCAATCGCGTCAATGGTATTTTTATAATCCTTGACGCCAAAATAAGCTTGCGCCAAGTAGATGAAAATCGATGGATCTTTTTGTCCGTTCCTGATCGCCTGCTGCAAACTATCCTTGGCGGCTTCGAGATCGTTCAACCCCAGATAGGCCAAGCCTTGCAACGTATAAAACCGCGCCAGGTCGGTTTTCTTGTTGCCCAGGTCGACATTTTGCAATGCCAGCAACGCCCGGTCGTGATGACCGTCCTTGAGCATCACCGCAGCCAATTCAATAAAATCGGTCGGTTGCGTCTTAGCATCCGCTGCCTGAGCGAAATGCACGTAACAACTCAACGCGATGGTTGCATAAACGAGGCAATGAAATTGCCAGACCGGACGGCTTCTCATGTCAGCTATCAGGACAAATCAAAGCGGATTCTTTGCTTGGCCCAGACGCGAACCGTGTCGCCCTTGTACTTCGCCGGTTCAAAATGCCATGCCCGGATGCCTTGCAGGGCAGCCGCATCGAAAATGCCGGACGGACTGGATTCCAGCACCTGCACCTGATTCACGGAACCGTCGGCTTCAACCAATACCGACAACACCACATATCCTTTGATACCGTTTCTTTTAGCCGTTGGCGGATATTTAAACGCCCCTCGCGAAACCGGTTTTGGCGGAACATCGACCAAATCCGCCGTCATCACGACATTACCGGTTTTACCGAGCAAACCGTCGTCGATATCTCTCGATCCGCTATCCAATCCCAGCGAACCCAAATCAATACCCGACAGCGCAGTATCCAATCCTTTGAATGGCGCCGGTGCTTGCGGACGGGAAACCTGTTTTTTAGGCTCCACTTTCTTGATCTCTTTTTTCGGTTCCGGTTTGATTTCCCGCGTCATTGCGATTTCCGTCACTTCCTGCGGCGGCGTACGCTCGATCTTGCCCATATAGTGATTCAATATCACGATCAAACCGAAAACCATCGTCACACCGAACAGCATCGATACCGCACCGGCGATATGTTGTTTCATTTTCATCGTTACCATTTTTATTACCCCGCTTCTTTTTTAGTTGCCACGCCGACACTCTCGGCACCCGCCAAGCGTGCCTGATCCACCACTTCAACCAGCCTTCCCGCCGGCACACCTTCGTCCGTCACCACCAAAACAATTTTGTTGGAAGACGTGCCCAAAGCATCGCGCAGCTTGCTTTGTATCAACCACAACCGCACCGGTTCGCCATCCATGTAAGTATCCCCGTTGCGATCGATAAACAGACGTATCGCCTTGCTTGATGCCGCCACCGCGCTGCTGGCCTTGGGGCGCTCCAATTCGAGTTTCATGTCTTTGACAAAGGTTGTCGTCACCATAAAAAAGATCAACAAAATAAATACGATATCGATCAATGGTGCCATATCGATGGTCGTTTCGGCTTCGGCTGATTCGTTATTTCTCATCGTCAATGACTCTTGGTTGGAAGATGGTTATGAATTTGGTGGCACAGCAAATCCTTGACCTGCGAAAGATCCAGCTCAATTTGATGCTGCTTTCGTTTCAGAATGCTGTGCGCGAGCAAACCGGGAATGGCTACCGTCAGGCCCATCTGCGTAGTAAACAGTGCTTGCGATATGCCGCCTGCAATACCGCCGGATTGGGAAAACAACGTCATGGTCGCCAGCGAATCGAAGGTTTCGATCATGCCGATCACCGTTCCCAGCAACCCCAGCAATGGCGCTATTAAAATAATCACGCGAATCAGCACGGTAAACTTTGCGATCTCCCTTTCGTAGCCATAAAAAGCTTCGTCCAAGTGACGCCGCAGATTTTTCACACCTTTTTTTTGCAATGCGACGCCTTGCTTGATCGCTTGCGCCACAATATTTTTGGCCGGTTTATCTTCGTGCTGCTGATAGTATTTCAACAAATCGCGCACCCCGAGCCGCTTGGGCTCTTTCATGACCCAAAAGCGATAACCCAGGCCATACCACAGCAACAAGGTACATAACACCAGCGGCGGCATAACGATCCCGCCCGCAGCAAACAGATCCTTAATGATTAAGATGTGTCCGGCAACATCCATCTTATGTATTACCCAAAGCCAAAGCGCTTTCGTCGACATCCGGAACGTTCAAATCATCCACGTCAATGCCGCCACCCAGGAATATATTGATAATCCTGAGTGCCGAATACTCCATGTCGCGTTTGATATTCTTTGCCCAGGCCGATAACAATGAGCCCAGCAATAATGTCGGAATCGCCACGATCAAACCGAGCTTGGTGGTTACCAGTGCGATGGCGATACCGTCCGACAGCAGCTTGGGATCGCCGGTACCGAACTCGGTAATCATGTCGAAGGTTTCGATCATGCCGGTCACGGTTCCGAGCAAGCCGAGCAAAGGCGCCACCGAAGCGATCACCAGGATGGCCGGGGCAAACCGGTCCAATGGACCGGATTCCTGTAAAATGGCTTCGTACACGATGCCTTCCATGTGATCGCGATCGTCTTTCAAATGACGCAAGGTGTAATGCAATACGCGTCCGATGGCGGATGAATTGTCTTCGCAGTTTTTCTTGGCCATTTCCAGACCGCCGGAAGTTAATTGATGAACGATCTGATCGGACAGCAGGTGCGTATTGGAACTGTTGGCGCGCAACAAATAAGCCCGAACCATGATCAGCAAACCGGCAAAACCGCCGAGCATCACAATTATCCAGCCGATCGGACCGCCGGAATCGATCATGCCGATGATGGTTTTTTCGGGCGACTCGTCGATGGCGCTGGTCCGTGATTCAAATAAATACAATTGCAATACGTCCGGCTGTTCGCTCTTGCTCAGCGCAGCGGCACTTTCCGCACCGGCATTCTTCCATACCTTGAAATCGCCGCCGCCCGCAGGCACCAAACTGCCGCCGCCCTCGGCGCTGATACCGAAAGCGGCGATATTACCCAGATGAATCAACGATCCCTCCACCTGCTTGCCGCTGGCCAGAAAAAAATGACCCGGTTTTGTTTGAATGGCGCCGAGTTTCTGTAGCAATGACAATGCTTGCTTGAACAAAAATTCAACTTTAACCGGATCGTTGCCTTTTTCTTCTTTCATCGCTTCCGGCATTTCAATGCCATGATTCTTCAAGGTTGCTTCGGCTTGTAAATAGGTTGTTTCCAATGCATCGCCACGTTCTGTGACAGCGGCTTCCTTGCGCTCCGATTCGGTGAATTGCGCAGTCAGTTGATCAATTCTGGCCGATCGCTCAACCGAGCCGCGCTCCAACGCATTGATTTTGCCGCTGAACGCCTGTTCTTCGCGATTGGCGCTGGCTTGATAGTTTCTCAATCGTTCGGTCAACTCGCGTTTCTGCGCTTCCAGAAACGCATATTCGCGTTTATAGGCAGTCTCCAGGCTAACCGCTTCCTGTTTTTCCGGATTTTGCTTTTTAGGCGCTGCGGTCTCGGCCTTTCCTTCAGGCGTTGATACCGTCACACTTCCGGTAGCACCGCTATCTTTCCGTTCTTGCGCATAGCCCGGATTGGCCAAGACGATTAGCAGCAATGCCGTAATGGATAAAATTATTTTCATTGCTTCAATGGATTAGGTAATTCAAAATAACCCTGACGGATTTGTTTTTTCAACGAATCGAATAAACTCCGGATGCGCTCCCGGTCGCCGGCATCGCTGACGATCTCGAATTTCCAGCCGCCTGCTGCCAGTTTCTTCGCCATCCCGCTTTGGTTATCCTTGGTTTGAAAAAAGAGAAACACCGTACCCAGCTTGGCAATATCCACCAGCACCTTCTCTCCGTTGAGTAAAATCGTTTGCTGGTAAATGCCGTTTTCCTTGCTTAGACGAATCTCGTCTTCGATCAGCGACCAGGTCTGATTGACCGCCTTATTGGGGTCCACTTGTTGATTGATCAGATTATTTTCCAAATCGGTAATGGCTTTGACGCGATCATCCATTTTGAATGGAAAACCGGTTTGAATATGGTATTTATATTCGCCTAATGCGGCCAACAGTAACGGTTTCAGACCCTCACCAGACTGTTCCGCTTGTTTCGCCGTAACACCCAGCTTTTCGATGGAATGCTGCAATTTCTCGATGCTCAGTTTCTGCCGTCTTTCTTCGACGCTCAAATCCGCCAGTTGCGAATTGAGTGCGGTCATCCTGCTGGTATGTTTTTCCTTCTCGATATCCAATTGCGATTGCAGTGTTTCCACTTCGCCGCGAATTTTGGCCAATGACCTGGCCAAATTTTCAATACTGCTTGCCGCGACCCAGGGAGAAAAAAGCATTAGCAGCACAAGTACGGGAATTACAGTGATTTTTTGCGAATAATCGTTATGCATAGAGCCCTCGTTTGAGATGCTTGTGCATACTACAAGTTGAATATGTCACCTTTATGACAGTTTGATGTCACCGCCTTTAAAACTGATCTTTCTTGCTGTATTGATCCTGTCATCAAACTTTTATATATCAACGCTAAGATAGCAATTCTGGAAAATAATTTATTGGAGAAACTCTATGACAAATCATGTAATTGCCAAAAACAAAAACCTCTTTCTATTAATCGATACGGATTGGCACGCGCGCGCCATTCAATCGATCGTCGGTGTTCTGATGCTGTCGCTATACCTATGGATTGCTGCAGGCATTATC
>JALRCN010000017.1 GCA_023257295.1 Nitrosomonas sp.
TCTGGCGATTATGAAGTTAAGATTAGTTCGAAAGGCATTTCAAACTTTAGACACAAAGGTTTGAATTTACAATACTGGGTCGCAACTGAAGCTGGCTCAAAATATGAGAAAGGTTAATCATGGGTAAGTTTGTTATTTTTACTAATGCATCAGAGGTTTTTGATGGTGAATCTATTGCTATCAATAAAGAAGCAATCGCATCGGTATTTGAACCAGTAAAAACTATTCCAGAGCAAGAAGGTAAAACTATTATCTATGGTGTCAATGGCATTGATTGGCATGTAAAAGAACCATATCTTGAAGTGCTTGCAAAATTGAACGCTGACTGATATAATATATTACATTATGATTTTTGTGAAAGGTTACCATGGATCATCTTCTGTGGACAGAAAAGTATCGACCACGAACAGTGGAAGATTGTATTCTACCAGAACGTTTGAAAGCAGTGTTTCAACAATACGTGAACCAGAAGGAGATGCCAAATCTTCTTCTGGCTGGTGGGGCGGGCGTGGGCAAGACCACAATCGCCAAAGCAATGTGGCGATTAAATCGTGTCACATCGATCCGATCCAATTTAACAACCAGCGTCGCTTCTTGATTTTCGGCAAATATGTGCAGCTTGCCGTCCAATGAGAAAGGCGCATCGTTAATTTTGGCACTGAGGTGCGGTTCTATCCAGGGGATTGAAGTGCCTCCGAAATTGGCAATGGCAGGAATGCCCAAATTGATTTCGCTGATGCGATGCACGGACTGCACAAACCGGTCGTCAAACTCGAATTGCCCGTTCCGGATCGTAATATTGGCGATGGAAAACTTGGCAGCTTGATTTGTTTTCTCTTCCACCGCGGGTTGTGTGAATTTCTCCAGCAAATCGGAGAAATTGAATCTATCCTCCGTTGCACGTAACAACCGCAATTCAGGATCAATCAGTATCGCCGATTCAATTACCGGCGCAAAATGCCGAATCGATTCAATGCCGAAATCAAGGTGTAGCTTGGAAAAAGAAAAAAAAGATCGCTGTGCTGCATCGGTATCGGTTTTTTCGGCAATGCGGAATCCCGATATCGTCAACTCGAGCGTATGCGGTTTTATTTCAACCGATGCAACCGTAACCGGGCGCTGCAACAGCGAGGATAACCGGGCTTCCAATTGTGACTTTGCATAACCCGGCAACCAGAATACAGCCAATACCGCCAGCAAAACGACCAGACCGGCCAGTGCGCCAACGCCGATCATCAGTCGCCGGTATCGTATGGAACGATGTTGCGTTGAAGGCGTGGTTGTTATCATAACCGTATCCTGTCAAATACCTCTTGCGAGCAGGGCCGCCGAAAGACAGTCGCGCTCTGGCCGAAGCGCTAAGAGCAGGCTGAATACTTATTTATTGGGCAGAAACGATGTACCCTTGCTCGTTCCCGCCTTTTTACCCGGAAACATTATTTACCGGCTTGTCAGTGATATGCGCCTTCTTTCAAACCGATCAATTCAACGTCAAAGATCAAAGTCGCATCGGGTGGAATGATATTGCCAGCACCGCGGGAACCATACGCCATTGAGGGTGGAATAATCAGTGTGCGCTGACCGCCCACTTTCATACCGAGAACGCCCTTATCCCAGCCTTTGATGACACGCCCCGCGCCGAGCATGAATGAAAAATGCTCTTTACGGTCGTATGAGCTGTCGAATTTTCTGCCTTTTTTATCGGGTGCATTTTCGTCATAAAGCCATCCGGAATAGTGCACATTGACCGTTTTGCCGATCTCCGCCTCTTCACCGGTACCAACCTTGGTATCGATTTTCTGCAAAGCGGAATCATCCGCCGCATGTTCTTTATACGCAAAAGCAGAGTGGGATAGCAGGGACAATGCCAGCAGCATAGTACTCAAAGTAAGCAGTGTTTTTATCGTACGCATAATTTCCTCAAAAAAATGAATACCTCGTTTCAATTAACAATTCACCGATGAATATTATAGCTGGTAACGCCGGTTTCATATCGAATACAATAGATGCAAACCGGCATACAAAATTTATCCAAACGAGTCAGAACGGAACCGGCTGCTATCTTTTCGATCGAATACGTTGATAATGAAGAATCCACCTGAACATAAATCCAATCCGGCTGCGCCGCAAGAGCTGAAATCTGAAGCGGTGGAATTGCTTAATCTGCACGATTCTCCGATCGTGCGCGCCTTATATCTCGGCACCGGGTTTTTGGCGTTATTTTTAGGTGCGCTGGGTGCTGTATTGCCGATTTTACCTACCACGCCGTTTATACTGTTGGCGGCCGCATGTTTTGCGCGCGGCTCCGAGTATTTTCATCGTAAATTGATGGAAAACCGAGTTGCCGGTCCGATTATCCTCGAATGGCGGTTGTATCGCAGCATTCCACGTCGCGTCAAACGCTGGGTTTATTTTCTGATGACTTTGTCGTTTGGCAGCTCTATTCTGATCGTGCCGGAACCGTGGCAAAAGATTATGCTGGTAATGATCGGCATCTCACTGGTTTTTTTTATTTGGCGCATTCCTGAGAGAGAATCAATCCAATCAACGCGGTGAAAACATCCACAGGTGGATTCATACAGTTTCGGCCGGAAGCCGCGCGTGTTTATCGAAACAAGGTGACGTGTGAAATCATCTATTTGAATGACCATGAAACAATTTCAGATCTGGTAACGACCTCGCTCTCTGCAACGAAGAGCATCCGCATAAGCCTTAATATTTGTCGGGCAATTGATGAATACCTCGACGGAGATCGATTCTTGCCGCTGTCTGATTTCTGCTGGCAGGTAATGAGAATTCAATGCTCTCGATATTGCCGCCAACCTCTTTGGCCATGTTCCTAAATTCCAGTGCCAACATAGATTTTGGTACGATGAAGACTTGCTTATATCCAGACTTGTAGTGAACAAGAATTTTCATAACGCTATTCCAGGAAAAGATATTGGTAAGGGAAAGACTCAGCATTCATCAGTGATGTGTCTGGTTCAACGACCCAAATTCAATAAACTTTAGCGTATTGCTAAAAATACCGTTGTGACGATCTGCGATGGCGATTTACCGGCCTTCTCTGACTTGCCAGCGGGTAGCCATGCCAGCCATCATATGGTCGTTGACATGACAATGAAATAGCCAATTTCCCGGTGAACGAGGAATCATATCGACGGAAGTCATGCTGGCAGGCATCAATTCAATAACATCGGTGCGGCGACCATAATGCAGTACGGTTTGTCCATGCCAATGAACGGTGTGATTGTCTGTTTCGTTACCCAATGC
This sequence comes from Nitrosomonas sp., assembly GCA_023257295.1. Taxonomy (GTDB): domain Bacteria; phylum Pseudomonadota; class Gammaproteobacteria; order Burkholderiales; family Nitrosomonadaceae; genus Nitrosomonas. The sequence continues at coordinate 3,274 of JALRCN010000017.1, forward strand.
GATTAAGTGCCAGCGTACGCGATCTCCAATTCGTGCGTCATAGCCGGGCAGGTTGCCGAAGATTCTGCCGTTGATGGTGTGTTTCATGCCGCTTTCCTCGTCGTTTTCTTCATTGAATATCATATATAAAGCCGTGTATTCATAATCGATGTCATGAGGAGCGGGATTCGATTCCGAACGAGCTTTATCTTGGCGAGTAACGACAATCGTACCGACCAAGCCGAGATTGGTTTCTTCTTCCGACATTACATGCGAATGGTATAGCCAAACGATGGAGGAGGGGTCGCTTGGACCGGGGCCGGCATGTTCATCCACAATCCAAGTATAGGTATAGCTTTTTCCGGGGAGAATGTCGCCGCCTTTGCCTCCATCGGCACCGCTACTGTTTTTGTCATACCTGACGCCATGCGGGTGCATGGACAGCGGTCGATCCGTTTTATTGAGGAAATGAATTTTTAGCGTATCGCCGACTGCGGCCCGCAATTGCGGGCCTAAAATTCCCATCCATTCGGGTTGTGGCAGCGGTGTGGTGTAGTTCTTGTCTGTGTAGCCGATGTAACGATATTTGGTATAAGTCAGTGTTTGACCCCAAACGCCCAGTCCGTCGTCTTCTGTGATCAGGTTTTTGCTGGCGGGTGCGTAATTCCAAGTCACTTTCTCGGCAGCAATCCAATATTCCCGCACTGCCGCCTGCGCTGAAGCGGCGGTTAATAAGCCGATAATAAAAAGAACGATTGTCGAGATGTTCTTGGTGCGACTGGTTGTCATGTAAGTTCCTTTGTGTCTGATCCATTCACGGTCATGTGCATGAGCATTTGAATGCCGACGGTAAATGTATTGATTTCCGAGCGATCCAGCAAGACACAGGGCTTGCCGGATAATTGGCAATAATTTTTTATGGCGAAATAGTCTTCGTGATTTACGCAATCGATCGGACAAATAATCATGTCGGCTTGCCGCAGCATGCGGGGTAAGTTATCTGGCCGGTCATTCGAGTCGCCATGAAAAGTGATGAGACTGCCGCCAGCATGATGAACCGATTGCTCATACGCAGGATAAAACTTCATACGTCCGCCAACGCAGAGCACCGATTGCCCAGCTAACGAACAATTACGATCGTATCGCTGCGTTTTTGTGACGGCATCAGGGTTTCTCATGCGAGGGGAGGTTTTGATTAACGGTGCCCAGTTTGTCACGCGTGAATGCTTGATTGAATCGGAGTGTGCCGCGCATATACCGATAATTGTGCGATTGAGCCATTGTTTTAGTGTGTCGGTCAGTTTTGTAAATTGATGCAAATAATCAACCGGGATGACATTCGCATCGGTGGAAACCGGGACATCACAGTGGGAAATCGAAGAGGACGAAGTGATCAACGCCAGTTTTTTAAAGAATTTCATTGTCAAGTCTCCTGTGGTTCGTCAGCAAAAAAATGGCTGGCTGACCTGACAGGAGCAGGCTGGCTGGCTGAGTTTGCCGCTAAAGAAGGAGGACAACTTTAGCGGCAGCGGAAAAACTATATTTGGCTTTGCAACCAGTTGTGGATCCCGATTTTTTGCATAACGCCCTGCTGGGTTTCCAACCAGTCGATATGTTCTTCGGTATCTTCCAGAATGCGCTCGAAGATTTCCCGGGATACATAATCTTGTGCTGATTCGCAAGCTGCAATGGCAGCTTGCAGCGTGTTTCTGGAAGCAAGCTCCAGTTTCAAGTCGCAGGCGACGCATTCCTCGGCAGTTTCACCGATCATTAATTTGCCGAGATCTTGCAAATTCGGCAAGCCTTCCAGCATGAGAATCCTTTCTATGAGGGTGTCGGCATGCTTCATTTCTTCGCAAGATTCTTCAAACTCATGCTTGCCAAGGCTATTAAAGCCCCAATTCTTATACATGCGGGCATGCAGGAAATATTGATTGATTGCTGTGAGTTCATGCTGCAGTTGTTGGTTCAGCCAACGAATAATATCCGCGTTACCTTTCATTTTTAGCTCCTAGACATATGATGGTTTTTGCGATGTGACGGATTAACTCTCTGTGATCGTGTACAAGCATAAATATACAGGATATACGCTATTAATCCACATCCTATTTATTCAGGATCAATTTGCCGTTTCGTGTGCGGCGCAACGAGTATTGTTCACCGCGATGCAGAATGTACACGATATCGCCATTCATGAATAAATTATTGCTATCTATCAGCGTGCTGATGTCGGGAGAAACCGTTTGATGAGGTTTTCTTGTATGTAGTTGAGGTAAGCTTTGATTATTCATCGGTAGTTATTTTTGATAAATGAGAATTATTCTCATTATAGCATTAATAAGTTAATGCGCAATAGAAAATAATAATTCGCCAAGAAACATGCGCACCTGCCCGCTAAGTGCGATCAATTTGAATGGATGATAAAACCAATCCTTGCTGAAACCATCGCTGGATAATGTATTCGTAGAATTGCTGATT
>JALRCN010000040.1 GCA_023257295.1 Nitrosomonas sp.
GGCCCGATCCGCGCATTATACGCATCGAAATCCCGGTGAATCGCTCCCTGAATCGTATATGCCCCGCGCACCGTAGCCGTCAGCCAGGGCTTCACATCAAAGCCGCCCCATGCCGTCGCTTGAAACAAATCACCCAAGCGATACCCCGACTTGTTTTTGTCTTCCAATCGCTTGACGCCGCTGAATTGAGCTCCCCAAGACCAGCGATGGCGCTCCCCGAGATACGTCAGGTTCGGCATAAAATCCCAGGTACCGCTGCCCAATTGCATGCCGAAATGCATTAAGCCGCCGTCCGCTTTAAACATACGCCGATTCTCGATATCCACTTTACCGGTCGGCGCGCTAAATCCGAGACTCACATGCACCCAATGGCCATGAATATCCAATAACTTAATCAGCGATGAAAAATAAGTATCGCCGACCGCGCCGGTTTCATGATCCGCGCCGCTTTTATGTTCGTGCGAACCGGGCTTTACGGGCGGCGCACCCTGCAGCCTGCGCAGACTCATGTCCATATCCATAAAAGTGGGCATCAGCATGACGTTAAGCCACTTTGTCGGCGCATACATGAGATCGACCATATGCATACGCATGTCCATATACGTCGGTGCAAAGCGGCAAAGCGACGCATCGCTGCAACCTTGCTCGACGATGGCCAGATCGTCGGCCTTCCGTGCGCCATGCAGCATATTGCCGCCCGTCCATCCGTACATAAACCGGTATCCCGCCATAAACTCTCCCGGCTTATCGAGCATGTGGCCGAACATGATGCCCGCCGGCGGTATTTTGTGGTGATGATAAGAATGCGTATGAGGCCGCGAAGCCCCCCCTGAACCACCGATCGGCAGCGACGCGGGAATCGACTCGACGTCGAATCTCACCGCCGCATTGGCCACATAGTAATCGAAATCGGCAAAACTGTTGTTCCCACCGTTGCCGATCTGCATGGCGCTGGCGCGCGTGTAGTATTCAAACCCCGCTTCGAAAGCAACGCCGCGCATGATTAACTTGCTCAGCGCGACACCGCCGCTGAGTGAACCAAAACCCGCCAAGCGATGATCGCTGGAGAAATTGTCCGGCAACTTATCCGCATTGTACAAAACCGTTTTAGGCTGAACATTGAGCAACGATTCATCGATAAAATTGCCGTTTTTGTCGACCAAATTAAAATTCGTATCACGGAAATATTGCTCAGAGGGATTCTTCGGATCGAACCAGATCTGCCGCCCTAAGCTATCCACTCCGTTCCTGCGGTAAGTTTGCTGCGAAAACAAATATGGCTTATAAAAGCTGGCGGAATCCTGCGAGTAATAGCGGATTCGCGGCATCAACGTCCAGCCGCCGCCCAGCGGTTGCACCCAGTTCGCATCGAAAGTGTGCGCGTTGATTCCCCAATCGTCCGTCGACAACCGGTATCCCAGATGCAATGCTGCATCGAATGCATCGATATATTGAATGTATTTGGCGCTGAACGCAGCTTGATTGCGAAAATTCGGCCTTTGCTCCAGTAGCGCGCGCATATCCCCGCTAACCGGCGTCGACTGACCATTATTCAGCGCCGCAGGATCGACAAAAATAACCGTCATCACCTTATACGGATTTTCCAAATAACCGTTGCTATGGGTATAGCCGATATTGGTCTCGAGCAAAGCGCTTTTGTTCAAAATCTGTGTCACGCCTAAATTGGCGCTCCAATCCCGCCGTTCGCCCTTTAATACTTCGGCGCCGTTGCGATTATCGATCTGATGCAGGAAAGCATTCTTGGTGATGTACGGCGAAGCATCGTGATCCAGGATAGCGCCGATATTGCTACTTGAATATCCGGCACCGTATTTTAAACTGGTCAATTTCTGGTTGAAATCGACGCGGCCGCCGATATTGCCGAAGCTCGATTTGTAATCCCGCTCGCGCGAAAAACCACCGCTTACATTAAGTACCGCCTCATTCCATTCCCGGCTCAAACCGAAACTGGCCTGATTGCGGGTTTCCGGGGACGCGGACGATAGCACCATCACGGAACGAGGGTCCCTGACCAACGATCCGCCGTGATTCGGATCCAATCCCAGCGGATTGAGGTTGCGATCCAACAACAAATTAGAATTGGTGATAATCGGCGATGCACCGACGACGGTCACGCCCGGCGGTGTATTGGCATAAATCGGATTATTACCGTTCGCAGCCAACGGCGAGATAGTAATCGGCGTTGCGCCCGACCAAGTATCCTGAGTGTAACTAAAATTGAACTTGGTGCGATCCGTCAGCGAAAACACGCCGCTGCCATGCAGCACGTCTGCCGTAATGGGCTTCAGGTTATTGGGCACATTGAATAAGTCCCGCTTTCCTTCCTGATAACGACTGAATTGAAAATTAATGCGATCGTTATCGGCGGCATGCGCAGCGTTCAACATCAACCCCGGCAAAACGAGCGCAGCGGAAGTTAATGCTTGTAACGCCTTGCCAGCGGGAGATGGTTCGACCGAAACTTTTCTATCGGGATGACTACCGGGACAAGATAGCGGTGCCTCTTTCGTGACATCCGATTTCCGAAACGCAATCATCTCGGACACAACACTATACCCATTCCGATTGATTGATGATTAGCCGCAAGCGCAAGACAGCGCGCGTCAATAACAACCGCACCCGCCGCCGCCGCCGGAAGAATGTGTGCTGGCGGCAGCTTCCCGGCTGCTGTAATTATGCATTTGAATAGTGCTTTGCAATGGATACGGCTCCAATGCCATTTGCGGCTTTGCCAAATTTCCGCGTTCCCAGACAGCCACATGTGCGCAGCCTGAAACGACGAATACGAACACTATCAAAACGTATCGCATACCGTGTTCTGTATGAAGAGCTAGTGTTTTTCCGCCAAAACCTGCTCGACCATCATACGCAATTGATCGCTTTCCCCTGCGCGGAAACCTTGATGCACATAACGAACATTCCCCTTACGATCGATCAGAAAGGACGAAGGCATCGCAATGACGCCAAAATCCTTAGCGCATTGTTTAGTCTGGTCCGCGACGATATCGAAATCGACTGGATTTTTATCCAGAAACGCCTGAGCATCCGCTTTCTTTTCATCCAAATTGACGCCGATGACATGCAGGCCTTGCGCCTTGAACTCATGTTCCATCTGATTTAAAAAGGGAAAGGATTTCACACAGGGCGGGCACCACGAAGCCCAAAAATCAACGTAGACGACTTCACCTTGCATCGACCGCAATCCTTTCGTCGGCGATCCCTCCAACGTCGTAAAAGCACAATCCGGCGACGGTATCTCAACTTGCTGCGTTGCAAACACCGAAGCATTAAACAGAACCGAGGCGAATAAAAATAATACGCCAGCAAGAAAGTTTTTTTGTCTTTTTATCATGATTCGACCAATGAGGTTTAACAATGCCTGACTACAATTAATGAAATTGCAAAACACCTATTTCGGTTTCCGTATGAGCGCCCGATGCCGCCATACAATGATAATCAATATCAAACGTCCGCTCGCCGACATTGGTTTTATTGACCATCATATAGTAAGTGCCATTTCCTCCTTGGAGCGAAATGTAATCGCTATAGTTGGAATCCCCCGAGATATGATCGGTAATACTGACGGCCTTATTCCCTTTAAAAAGCTGTAAATTGATCAACAATCCAGCGACCGGGGGCGAAAAATCCTTGATTCTGGCAAGAAGGTGATCGGTCGCCTCACTGCCCGTACTCGAACACGTCACAATCGCAAGACCGGTAAAAGTGGCCGACACCCCTTCCGCATCCATGGTAGCACCGCCATTGTGCGCATTACCTATCCCCATATAGCCGACCGAAGAAACGATCAACATCATCATGAAAAGTTTTTTTATTGTCGGCCTTATCATCTTGTAACACCCTGTTTTATAATTTATTAAGATGCATCGATACGATTAATCGATTATTGCTCGCAACTACCGTATAGACAGAAATCGACTCGTATCGCTTGCCAAGTATTGCCGGGTCTTGCTGAAAAAACAATGCGACATAATGTCGCAGCCCAGCCATTTTCACCGCAAGCCTTCTATCAAAAAAACGCAGGCCAAAGACCCGCGCTTGAAGAGAGAAGCAATATCGATATCGTTGAGTTACTTAGGCCAAACCTGGTTGCCGTCGACAATCACTTTCATATCGCGATTTAACTGTGCTGCGGAAGGTTTAATCGTGACATCCAGCCCGGCACCGCAAGAAGTCGGTAGCGGCGCAATCGTCCTGTTCACTTTTAAGGTTGCTGGTGAATCATATCCGTGCAATCCTTGACCGTCAAAATTGGAACCAACCGCCGGAGTCCATAGCTGTACTGTCGCATTGCTGAATCCACCGACATCGGTAATCTCGCAAATATCTGCGATCGACACAATGAAAGTCACACTCTTAGCGCACGAATTGGGATTAATGACAACACCTGCCGTCGTCAATGGGATCAAACCGCGATAGCCTGCAGTCAATTTACCGCCACCCGCCCAGAAACCAAGCTTATTACCCAAAGAATCCTTGATATATTTTTGCATTTCAAAGACATCCTTGCTCTGAACAATCGTCACCGGGCTTGCCCAATTGGTGACGAAATCGGCAAGCGTGCCTTGATGTATAGCGGCCTCTACTGTCGAAGCGCTACCGGCAGGCTTGGTTGTAATGATCGAATCCTTGCCATCGGGAAAAACAACCACTGTCCCCACCGTATCGATCGTCGATGCGCCGTCGGTTTCATTCTGACACCCATGCCCTATGACAACATCGTTATAGTTACTGCCATGATTTGCTGAATTTTCATCGATAGTCGGCGTTTTCAAGCGTGTATGTGCAAAAATATCTTGAGATACTACAACTGCCAAAACGGCAACCATTGAAACTGTAAACCTCTTAAAACCACTTTCTTTATTCATTTATGTTCCCCATTTTATATTCATTGCTAAGGAACTGCTGATTTGTTCTGCATTTGTCATTCCGGCAAATCATTCAGTGTTTCCCTAACTCTTCCTACGGTTTGGTTCGCCATGCATAGTCTGTGACTGCTTAACTTACATAGCTCATCGCGGTTTGAATTATCTTGCTTGATGACAGAAAACATCAATGCGGCAAAACGTCGCAGATCGAAAGAATAAATACAACATATTGAAACCAATGATACTTATTATTAGCAATAAACTCATATGCGACAATTTGCCGCATATCGATGAATCAAATTCACTAATGAAAGGTGTAATATTTTTTTCAAAATTAAGTCCGCATTTTTACTTGACTTTTCAAATAATCCACAATTTTAAATGGTTATACAAATCGATTCGAACAATAGAACAAAAAGCACAAAACAACACAATAACATACTGATTCAAAACAAATAATAACACTGAACACTATTTAATCAATCTAAGGAAAGCCCTTAGAAATTTACAAGTTAGCGGCCCAAGCACAACAATTATTCACAAAGTTACCCACAGAATTTGTGGATAACGAGGAAATATTATGTAAAACAAAGCATTTGTTAAAGGTTCTAATTTTATGCATTTACAACTTGCACAACTATAATCGCAATTCTCCAATTCGTTGCAATAAGCCATGAATCTCCCCCGAAAACAAGTAATGAATTGCATTAAATGGAATTTCCATAACAGCTACACGCGCTTACCCGATTCTTTTTATGCCGATCTAAATCCCATCCCGGTACAGGCCCCGAACGTGGCGATACTGAATCATGCGCTGGCGGAATCGCTGGGATTGAACACACGCGAATTGCTCGAAACAGATGCCGCCTTGCTGTTTTCCGGCAATCGATTACCTGATGGCGCGCATCCCATCGCACAAGCCTATGCCGGTCATCAGTTCGGTCATTTCACAATGCTGGGCGATGGCCGGGCCATATTGCTTGGCGAGCACATCGCGCCCACAGGCAGCCGATTCGATATTCAACTCAAAGGCTCGGGTCAAACGCCGTTTTCACGGCGCGGCGACGGGCGCGCCGCACTTGGGCCAATGTTACGGGAGTATGTCATCAGCGAAGCGATGCATGCGCTCAATATTCCTACTACACGCAGCTTGGCCGTAGTTACGACCGGCGAACCGGTAGCACGCGAGGCCCTATTGCCCGGGGCAATTCTAACTCGCGTAGCAGTCAGTCATATTCGCGTCGGCACATTCGAATATGCTGCCGCACTGAAAAATATCGAAGCGATCAAAATTCTGGCCGATTACGCAATCCAACGTCACGACCCAGATCTGCTCGATACCGAAAACCGTTACCTCGCATTCTTGGATCGAGTAATCGAGCGTCAAGCGTCGCTCGTCGCGAAATGGATGCTCGTCGGCTTCATTCATGGCGTAATGAATACGGATAACATGACAATTAGCGGGGAAACCATCGATTATGGACCTTGTGCATTTATGGACATATTCGATCCCGATACCGTATTCAGCTCAATCGATCATCATGGCCGCTACTGCTATCGCAATCAGCCGCATGCCGCACAATGGAATCTGGCGCGTTTTGCAGAAACACTGCTGCCGCTCTTACATCCGGCACATGAGGAAGCTGTCGCCTTGGCGGAACATTCGGTTCATGCTTTTTCTGAAATATTCCAGCACCACTGGTTGAGCGGCATGCGAAAAAAACTGGGATTATTCACCGAAGAGCCGGACGATATTGAACTCATTGAAAACCTGTTGGCATGGATGCAGGAGCATCGGATCGATTATACCGGCGGTTTCCGAGCACTGGCGTCGGAAGCCATACCTACGGATCCATTTCACGACGCCGGGTTTGCTGCGTGGCATGCTCGCTGGCAAGCACGATTGGCGCGCCAATCTGAATCCAAAGAATCATCTTTCTGCTTGATGCAAGCACATAATCCGGCCATCATTCCGCGCAATCATCGCGTCGAAGAAGCTCTGCAAGCGGCTTCCGGGCGTAACGACTACACATTGACACACCGGTTGCTCGCTGCAATGTCGAATCCATACATCAATGCACCGGAATATCGCAACTACGCTGTCACTGCAGAACCTACGGAGCGCATTTATCAAACATTTTGCGGAACTTGAGCGATACAAAACCGAAAGACACATACAAAAATCGATTTATCGGCATAGGTGGATCGAAGCAGCAATGACACCCTGCCGCCTCAATCCGGAGGTGCTGATTTTCATCAGCGAGGTAGAACTAAGGAAACGCCGATTAATTCGGCGAACGAGATGAAGCACGAGGCGTACGGAACGCAGCAGCCGAGACATATCGACACGATAGGCGAGGCAGCGAGTACCGCGCAACGAAGTGATTCGCTCGTGCAGCCAATTAATTAGCGTTTCCTTGACAACAAACTATTGTGCCGGTTTGGCCGGAGGCTCCGCACTTTGCGCAGCTTCAACGGTAATCGCATCGCGAAGTTGCTTGATTAACCCGGGGCCAATACCGCTGACCTTCTCCAAGTCATCGATAGAGGTAAAAGCCCCAACTTTCTCGCGATACTCGATGATCGCTTTTGCTTTAGCCGGTCCAATACCTTGCAGCGCTTCCAATTCGGCTTGTGACGCCGTATTGATATTAACTGCGGCAAAGGTAGTGCCTGGGATGGTAAATAAGAAAAGCAGAGCTATTACAAAAAACAATTTGTTCATAGAATCCCCTTTATCGAAAAT
>JALRCN010000047.1 GCA_023257295.1 Nitrosomonas sp.
AGGCGCACGGAATGCAGCAACCGAGACATATCAACAAGATAGGCGAGGGAGCGAGTACCGCGCAACGAAGTGATTCGCTCGTACAGTCAATAAATCAGCGTTTCCCTAAGGATTCTCATCGGTTTCCACCTCTTTTTTCAAAAGATATAACTGCTCTAACGCTTGCCGAGGCGTCATTTCGTCGGGCGACAAATTCTGCAGCATCGCAACGACCGGATGCGTCGGCACGACGATTTCCTCAGACTCGTTAACGGGAAAATCAAACAACTCAAGTTGCGGCGATTTATTGGCACGCTCCTGTTCCAATTGAATTAAATGTTTTTTGGCCAATTTAATGACAGGATCGGGAACGCCCGCTAACGCAGCCACTTGCAAACCATAGCTTTGGCTGGCGGGACCGTGATGCACCTTGTGCATAAATACGATGCGATGTTTATGCTCTACCGCATCCAGATGCACATTACGCAACTGCTTGAATTCCTCGGCAAGTTGCGTCAATTCAAAGTAATGCGTTGCAAAAAGCGTGAGGCTGCGATTCTTGGTCAACAAATGGCGGGAAATGGCAAATGCCAACGCCAAACCGTCGAAAGTCGATGTACCGCGCCCGATTTCGTCCATCAGCACCAAACTGCGAGGAGTTGCGTTGTGCAGGATATTGGCGGTCTCGGTCATTTCCACCATAAAAGTCGAACGTCCGCTGGCTAAATCGTCGGCTGCGCCAATCCGGGTGAAAATCTGATCGAGCACACCCACGTTTGTTTTCCCGGCAGGCACATAACTACCGCAGTGGGCGAGCAGCGCAATCAGCGCGATTTGACGCATGTAAGTCGACTTTCCGCCCATATTCGGGCCGGTAATCATCAGCATTTGCGGTTTACGGGTCAATTCCCCGCCCAGCTCCACATCATTGGCGACGAAATTTTCCACTTGCATTTCAACCACCGGATGACGTCCGCTATCGATGCTTAAGCTGATTTCATCGATAAAGTGCGGTGCCGTGTAACCGAGCGTTTGTGCACGCTCCGCAAAGGCGCACAGCACATCGATTTCAGCAATGCCAGCGGCCAGTTGTTGCAGTGCATGAATGGATTGCGACAATTGATCCAATAGACTGTCGTATAAAAATTTTTCGCGTGCCAAGGCACGATCCTGCGCCGACAATGCTTTGTCTTCAAAAGCCTTGAGTTCCGGCGTGATATAGCGCTCGGCGCTTTTGAGCGTTTGCCTGCGCCGGTAATCGTCAGGGATTTTTTCGCTGTGCGCATGCGTTACTTCGATATAAAAACCGTGCACCCGGTTATATTCCACCTTCAGATTCGGAATTCCGGTACGTTCTTTTTCACGAATTTCTAGTTGCAACAGAAACTCTCCGCAATTGGTTTGGATCGCACGCAATTCGTCCAATTCGGCATCATAGCCATCCGCGATCACATTGCCTTCACGCAACACCGCACCCGGTTCGGGCAACAAGGATCGATTCAGCAGCGCGGTTACCGCAGGATCGATCTGCATCGCCTGAATCAATTGCTCGATCCGTCTGCTATTGCAATCGGCAGTTGCTTGTGCAATTTCCGGCAACAGTTTTAAGCTATCCCGCAACCCCGATAAATCCCTCGGGCGCGCCGATTTAAGTGCAATGCGCGCGGCAATCCGCTCCACATCGGCCATCTGGCGCAACAGATTGCGCACGGTGACATGATAATTCTGCTCGGCTTGTCCGATCAGTGCGGCGACGCTGTCAAGGCGGTCTTGTATTGCCGTGCGATCGCGCAACGGATGATGCAACCAAAAATGCAACAGGCGGCTGCCCATATGGGTCGAACAAGTATCCAGCAGCGACAACAGCGTGGGATGCCTTTCCCCGCGAATGGTCTCGGAAATTTCCAGATTGCGGCGCGTGGCTGCGTCCATGCGCACATAAATGCTTGCGCGTTCCGCATGCAATGCAGCGATATGCAACGATGCAGCGCCTTGCGTCAGGCGCGCATATCCCAGCAAAGCACCGGCTGCGCACAGCGCAACCGGTAAGTCGTTACAACCGAAGCCGGATAAATCGCGCGTTTCGAATTGCTGCGTCAGTTTGACGATCGCACTGTCGTATTCGAATTGCCACAGCGGCAGGCGTTTTAACGCCCAGCCTTTGCCTTGCAATTCCGTTATTGTCAGCGATTCCGGCAGCAGTATCTCCGCCGGTTGTATCCGTTCCAGCTCGCTGAGCAAATTCTGCGGCAACGTCTCCAACACGCGAAACTGCCCTGCCGCCAGATTCAGCCAGGCCAACCCCAGTTTCGCCTCGTGTATCCATATCGCCAACAGAATGCAATCGCGCTTATCGTCGAGTAGCGCGGCATCGGTCAGCGTGCCGGGCGTGATGATACGCATGACTTCGCGCTTTACCGGTCCCTTGCTTGCCGCCGGATCGCCCACTTGTTCGCAAATCGCCACCGACTCGCCCGCCTTGACCAATTTCGCCAAATATTGCTCTGCCGCATGATAAGGCACGCCCGCCATTTTGATCGGCTCACCGGCGGAAGCGCCGCGCTGCGTCAACGTAATTCCCAGCAGTCTGGAGGCTTTCTCCGCATCCTCATAAAACAACTCATAAAAATCTCCCATGCGGTAGAACATCAACATATCGGGATGCTGCGCCTTGATTTGCAAATATTGTTGCATCATCGGCGTGTGCTGTTCTTTTTGGAATTTCATAATGGACCGGGTTCTTTTATGACTTACATTTTTTGCGGAGCTTGCGAGTCGTTATCTTACCAGGGTGCTGCCAAATTAACCGTTTCTGTGCAGCGATAGCATTGACAGCGAATAGTTTATCAACAGGCCTGCTAATCGAGAATCTGGGTTAAAATGAGCAACTATGCCTAATTCATATTCACCAGAACAAATTATCCGTCCGGAAATTCTCGCGCTTTCGGCATATCATGTGCCTGCGGCAACCGGCATGATCAAGCTGGATGCCATGGAAAATCCTTATCCGCTGCCATCCGCTTTAAGAGACGATATTGCGCGGTTGGCGGAGAGTGCGCCGATAAACCGTTACCCTGATGCGAGCGCTGCGGCATTGAAAGCGATTCTGCGTCAGAATCTGGAAATTACCGACGATATGGAGATTTTGCTGGGGAATGGATCGGATGAAATTATTCAAATCATCGCCATGGCCATTGCAAAACCGGGCGCCGTGCTGATGAGCGTTGAACCGGCATTTGTCATGTTTCGTATGATTGCTACGTTTGCCAATATTCAATACATCGGCGTGCCGCTGCAAAAAGACTTTGCATTAGATACGGAAGCCATGCTGGCCGCAATAGAGAAGAATCGACCCGCAGTCATTTTCCTGGCTTATCCGAACAATCCAACCGGAAATTTATTTGATGCGGCGGCGATTTTGCGCATTATCCAGGCAGCGCCCGGCATTGTCGTGATTGATGAAGCCTATAACGCGTTTGCGGAGGCGAGTTTCAAGAATCAATTGGGCACATATCCCAACCTGTTGTTAATGCGAACACTGTCCAAATCCGGCTTGGCCGGTCTGAGATTGGGATTGTTGATTGGCAAAACGGAATGGATCGCACAACTGGAGAAGCTGCGTTTGCCTTATAATATCGGCATAATGACGCAATTGATCGCGGAAAAAGTATTGCACCATACCGACGTTTTGTCAGCGCAGGCGGAAACAATCAAGTCAGAACGTGCAAAATTGAACGCATTTCTTGGTACAATGCGCAACATTGAAGTATATCCATCGAAGGCTAATTTTATTTTGTTTCGTGTTCCCGCTGCCAGTCAAATCTTTCACATGCTTAAGCAACGAAAAATTTTGATCAAGAATCTCGATGGCACTCATCCGCTATTAAAAGATTGTTTGCGCGTAACGGTTGGAACGCCGGACGAGAATGTGCAGTTTTGCGCAGCCTTGCACGCCTCATTGACAGAAACAGTTTGATTCTCAATTAAGACTCAGGCACTTATCCATACTTACTTCTATGCGCCGGGCACAAGTCACAAGAAATACGCTGGAAACCCAGATCAATGTCAGCTTGAATCTGGACGGAACGGGTAAAGCGATGCTACAAACAGGCGTACCCTTTCTCGATCATATGCTCGACCAGATCGCGCGCCATGGCATGCTGGATCTTGAAGTCATCGCAAAAGGCGATTTGCATATCGATGCGCACCATACTGTCGAGGACATCGGAATCACGCTCGGCCAGGCGTTTGCACAAGCCATCGGCGATAAAAAAGGATTGCGCCGTTATGGCCATGCGTATGTACCGCTCGATGAAGCGTTGTCGCGCGTGGTTTTGGATTTGTCCGGACGCCCGGGGCTGGTATTCAATGTGGATTTTTCCCGGGCGCGCATCGGCGATTTCGATGTCGATTTGATTCACGAGTTTTTCCAGGGGTTTATCAATCATGCATTGATGACGCTGCATATCGATAATTTATCCGGAAGAAATGCGCACCATCAAGCCGAAACGATATTCAAAGCATTCGGTCGGGCGTTACGCACGGCGGCAACGCCGGATCCGGCAGCAAGCGGCATTATTCCATCCACCAAGGGTACTTTATAGGTCCTCTGTTCCTACGCTAACCGTATGACTGACATCGCAATCGTCGATTATGGAATGGGGAATCTGCGTTCCGTACACAAAGCGCTTGAGCATGTTGCACCAACCGCATCCATTATTGTGACCAGCGATCCCGATGCGGTATGGAAAGCAAAACGTGTCGTAGTGCCGGGGCAAGGCGCCATGCGTAATTGCATGCGCGAACTGGAAGAACGCGGTTTGCGCGAAGCCGTTATGGATGCAGCGGCTACTAAGCCGTTTCTCGGTATCTGTCTTGGTTTGCAAATGTTATTTGAAGAAAGCGAAGAGGGGCATATTCACTGTTTGAATATTTTGCCCGGAAAAGTGGTGCATTTTCCCGCGCCCGCCATGACCGTGCCCAATGGATTGAAACTCAAGGTTCCGCATATGGGATGGAATCAGGTTCATCAAGCCATTCGACATCCGCTGTGGGAAGGCATCGAAAAAGACGCGCGCTTTTATTTTGTGCATAGCTATTACGTCGCCCCCGCCGATCCGACAACCATCGCGGCGCAAAGCGATTATCCTTTTCCATTTACCTGCGCGATTGCCAAAGATAATATTTTCGCTGTACAGTTTCACCCGGAAAAAAGCCAAATGGCCGGATTAACCTTGCTGAGTAATTTTGTCAAATGGATGCCTCATTCTTAACTTCAAAAAGTAGTAAACTTATTTCATTAATCAACTATCAATTCTGATTAAGCCATGCTGATTATCCCTGCAATAGATCTGAAAGACGGGCATTGCGTCCGGCTCAAACAAGGCGTGATGGAAGATGCAACCGTGTTTTCCGAAGAGCCCGGAAAGATGGCGATGCATTGGTTAAATCAAGGCGCGAGAAGACTCCATCTTGTCGACTTAAATGGCGCTTTTGCCGGAAAGCCTAGAAACGAAGCCGCAATCAAAGAGATTGTCGAAGCTTTGGGCGATCAGGTTCCCATTCAACTGGGCGGCGGTATTCGCGATCTCGATACCATCGAGCGTTATTTGGATGACGGCATCAGTTACATCATTATCGGCACAGCGGCCATCAAAATCCCAGGATTTCTGCAAGACGCCTGCAATGCGTTTCCAGGCCAGATCATCGCAGGACTCGATGCCAAGGAGGGAAAAGTCGCGGTCGATGGCTGGTCGAAAATTACCGGGCATGATGTAATCGACTTGGCAAAGAAATTCGAGGATTATGGCGTAGAGGCGATTATCTATACCGATATCGGCAGAGACGGCATGCTCAGCGGCGTCAATGTCGATGCAACTGTCGAACTGGCGCAGCAATTATCCATACCTGTCATTGCGAGCGGAGGCATTACCAACATTGACGACGTACATAAATTGTGCGCGATCGAATCGGAAGGCATCATCGGCGCTATTACCGGGCGCGCTATCTACGAAGGCTCCCTGGACTTTAAAGAAGCGCAGGCATTGGCGGACAAACTCTCCGCAAATCGCGGTTAAACCGGAATATATCTTGTCATTGAAGGCGATTTTCTTAAGCATCGTTTTTCCCGTTCTCGTCCAATCGGTTGTTAAACCCCATGAGCCTTGCTAAACGTATCATTCCATGCCTGGATGTCACCAACGGACGAGTCGTCAAAGGTGTCAATTTTGTCGAATTGCGCGATGCAGGCGATCCGGTCGAGATCTCGCGCCGTTACGACGAGCAAGGCGCCGACGAACTGACCTTTCTTGATATCACCGCCAGTTCGGATAACCGCGACCTGATTTTGCACATTATCGAAGCGGTTGCATCGCAAGTATTTATTCCATTAACAGTCGGTGGCGGCGTGCGCCAGGTGGAAGATGTCCGTCGCCTGCTCAACGCAGGTGCCGACAAAGTCAGCATCAACACCTCGGCTGTATTAAATCCGCAGTTAGTCGCCGACGCATCCGATCATTACGGCTCCCAATGCATTGTCGTTGCCATCGACGCAAAGAAAGTCAGCACGGACGATGCGATTCCCCGTTGGGAGGTTTTTACCCATGGCGGACGCAAAGCAACCGGTATCGATGTAATCGAATGGGCCCAAAAAATGCAATCTTTCGGAGCAGGTGAGATTTTATTGACCAGCATGGACCGGGACGGCACACGCAATGGATTTGATCTAGCGTTAACGCGGGCAGTTTCGGATGCTATCGATATACCCGTCATTGCCAGCGGCGGCGTCGGCAATTTGGATCATCTGGTGGCTGGCATTTTGCAAGGCCATGCCGATGCCGTGCTAGCCGCCAGTATCTTTCATTATGGCGAATATACCGTCCAGCAAGCCAAACGGTATATGGCACAACATGGTATTGAAGTACGCTTATAATGCTAGAATAATGTCAGAATGTTTAACATTGCCAGTGCGCCACTGATATGTCCTCCGATACTTGGCTCAATAAAATAAATTGGTCTGACGATGGATTGATACCGGTTATCGCGCAAGAAACGGAGAGTGGCAAGATTCTCATGTTTGCATGGATGAATCGGGAAGCGCTCAAGTTAACCGTGGAAAAAGGAGAGGCCGTTTATTGGTCCCGCTCGCGCAAAAAGCTGTGGCACAAAGGTGAAGAATCCGGTCACACACAGAAAGTAAAAGAAATTTTTTTGGATTGCGACGAAGATGTGCTTCTGTTGATTGTTGAGCAAACCGGCGGCATTGCCTGCCATACCGGGCGACATAGCTGCTTTTTCCAGAAACTGGAAGGACATGAATGGAAAGCGGTGGCGCCTATTATCAAGAATCCGGACGAAATCTATCATAAATAATGGATACAACCATCCTGAATCGCCTGGCGGAAACGATTGAATCCCGCAAATCCGCCGACGCAAGCAGTTCGTACGTTGCCAAATTGTTTCATGGCGGACAAGATAAAATTCTCAAGAAAATCGCGGAAGAGTCTGCCGAAACGATCATGGCGTCAAAAGACGGCAATGCCGATCAAGTGATTTATGAAACCGCCGACTTATGGTTCCATTGCTTGATATTGCTTACTTATCACGGACTCACGCCCGACGACGTGTTAAAAGAATTGGCAAGACGCGAGGGCATTTCCGGCATACAGGAAAAAGCATCGAGAACAAAGGATTAACGCATGGATAACTGTATCTTTTGCAAGATTGCAAGAAAGGAAATTCCGGCCAATAAAATCTACGAAGACGAACATATTATTGCTTTTCACGATATTCACCCCGTCGCTCCGATACATTTTTTGCTGATCCCGAAATTGCATATCGATTCGTTGGCGGATGCCGATGACTCTCATCGGGATTTACTGGGCAGAATGATGGTATTGGCGTCGAAATTGGCTAAAACGCAAGGTTGTAACGAAGGATTTCGCATCATCGTCAATACCGGCCGCATAGGCGGGCAAGAGGTATTTCATTTGCATTTTCATGTCATTGGCGGCCATCAGCACTTGCCCGGCATGATTCATCAAGGATAGCGGGACGCGCTTTACTTTACGGGAGGAAAAATGGGGACATTCAGCATCTGGCATTGGATTATTGTGCTAATCATTGTCGCTCTGGTATTCGGTACCAAGAAATTACGCAACCTCGGGAGCGATTTGGGCGGAGCGTTAAAAGGATTCAAAGAAGGAATGAAAGAATCAGATACGGAAAATAGTATTGCACCCGCTCAATCTGCTATCGAAGCAACGGCCAGTAAAGATACGCAAAATAACACGCTTAAAGAAAGCACCTCCCCGGCGGAAACGGAAACCAAAGAAAATACGCAATCGAAAGTTTAATCGAGTCGTCTATTTTAAAATGGCCTGAATCCCATCGATGATTACATCCGTATCGCCGCAGTTATCCAAGTATTATGTTTGATATCAGTTTCATGGAATTGCTGGTCATATCGATGGTCGCGTTAATCGTAATCGGCCCCGAGCGTCTTCCCTCAGTTGCGCGCACAGTGGGGCATCTTTACGGTCGCTGCCGCAATTTCGTGTATCGCATCAAAATCGATATTCATAACGAAATGCGCATGGAAGAACTGAAAAAAATGCAAACCTCGGCGCAGGAAACGGCGCAAACGATTGAAGAGTCGGTGCAACAAGGCGTAAATCGCTCAAAAACCGCGATCGGCGATACGAAAACGGAAATCGAGCAATCCGCCGATTTGTCCTCAATACAAACGCAAATCCAAGCGCCGGTTCCTATGGATAACGAAGCTTCGCCGTTTCAAAATAAAGAAAGAGAATAACCCCCTGCAACCTTCCGCTCAATTCGGTAAACTACAATCGACATGCTAGAAGGCTCATTCCTATCACATCTGGTTGAATTGCGCGCACGCATGATTCGTGCGTTAGGCGTGCTGATGATCGGATTTCTTCCCTGTGCGTTCTATGCGCGCGAGCTCTACACTATATTGGCGCAACCTCTGCTGGAAAAATTGCCGCAAGGCGGTCAAATGATCGCGACCGATGTCGCAACGCCTTTTTTCGTGCCGATGAAGGTTGCCATGATGATGGCTTTTGTCATCACACTACCGCACACGCTGTATCAAATCTGGGCTTTTGTCGCACCGGGGTTGTATTCGCATGAAAAGCGCATGGCGCTGCCTTTGGTGATCGGTAGCAGTTTCTTGTTTTTCTCAGGCATGGCGTTCGCCTATTTTGCGGCATTGCCGGTGGTGTTTGAGTTCATCACTTATTTTGCGCCGGAAGGCGTCGCGGTAATGACCGATATCGACAAATACCTAAGTTTCGTGTTGTCAATGTTCATGGCGTTTGGCTTTACTTTTGAAGTGCCAGTATTTGTCATCGTGCTGGTCAGAACCGGTGTCATCACAATTGAGAAACTCAAGGAAATTCGTCCTTATGTGATTGTCGGCGCGTTTGTCATTGCCGCCATTTTCACGCCGCCCGATGTCATTTCGCAATTCATGCTGGCAGTGCCGCTATGCTTGCTCTATGAATTGGGCATTGTTATTGCCGCTGCAATGATCAAAAAACAAATTAGCGACTCGCCGACGGATGCGACGCAAAGCGCCGCCGGTCAAAAAGACACCGCCGGCAAAGCCGATTGACCGCAACCTCGATCATTCGCTACACCCGCCGCTGGAACTGGCTATAATGAAACCATCCCTGCGCCGGTTTATCTAAGATGATTAATCACCTTGATGTTTTTCCCTATGGAGATGAGCGATGTTCAATCATGTTTCCGCTTTCGTTTTTAAACCGCCGATCATTGGATGGATAGCCGCGCTCGTTTGTTTTTCCGCAAACGGCTTATTTGCGCAATCGGTCGATCAGTTGCCGCCACGGCCGCAGCATTTAACGACACAGCCTGCCCCGGAAATACCGCCGGACTTAAATAGCAGACCGCCGCGCGCTGTGCAGCGTATCGGCACCGCCATTCCACCGCCGCGCAATACCGTCAGCATCAAAAGTACCGATGCCGGCACCATACCCCGGCAGTCGCCTTTGTCCGGATGCATCAATTGCGGCGTTGTCGATTTCGTCAATAAAATGGGGCAGGGAGCGGGGTTGAATGCAATCATCAGCGGTGTGGTCGCCGGTACTATTGCACGGGAAGTCATCGGTCAAATGCCTCATCCGCAGGGCGACTATCATTCTCAGAGCGGTCATATGACGCACCCGACTCATCCAACACAACCCACGCAACCGGCCCATCCGCATCAAGTCAGCATCACTTTGGATGATGGTCGACAAGCGGTTATCGCGATTCCGGAGGGCTCCAATTTTCAGCAAGGCGATCGCGTGAAATGGGTGAACGGCGTGCTGGTGCTCGATCGCCCTGCCGTGCCTTGACTATCTCGGGCAGGAAGTGCGCGTGAACACATCGCCGCTCAAGCAAATCGAACTACCGATCGAAGGCATGACATGTGCTGCTTGCGCGCTGCGTATCGAAAAGAATTTGAACAAACTCACTGGCGTTCGGGCAACAGTCAACTTTGCCAATGAAAAAGCCCATGTCAATTACGATGCAAGTCAGAGCAATACGAATGCACTGATCTGCGCAATCGAGAAAGCCGGTTTTCATGTCGCGCCGCAGTCGGTGCAATTGCAATTGCGCAACATGACCTGCGTTGCTTGCGCGGGGCACATCGAAAAAGCCTTGAACAAATTGCCTGGCGTTACCGCTACAGTGAACTTTGCCACGGAAATCGCAAAAGTTAATTTTATTCCGGGTTTGGCAACCGTCGGCGATTTGATCTCTACCGTGAACCGGGCAGGATATGACGCCAGCGAAATCAGCGAATCCGGTCATGCCGAACAGAAAGCGCGCCGTCTGGCTGCGTATCGGGCGGAATTGCGACTATTCTGGATTTCGGCGCTGCTGACGCTGCCGCTGTTGCTGCAAATGGGCGCGATGTTTTCCGGTCATGACATGGATATGCTGCCGCGATGGTTGCAGTGGATTCTGGCCACGCCGGTGCAGTTCTGGATCGGACGCCGTTTCTACGTGGGTGCCTGGCATTCATTGCGTAGCGGTAGCGCGAATATGGACGTACTGATCGCGCTCGGCACCAGCATGGCGTATGTTTTTAGTGCCGTGGTCACCGCGTTCGCGCTGGATCAGCATGTGTACTTTGAAGCCAGTGCGGCGATTATCACCCTGGTGCTGCTGGGAAAATTAATGGAGGCGCGCGCCAAAGGCAAAACCTCGGAAGCCATCGAAGCATTGATCCGGCTGCAGCCGAAGACCGCGCGTATCGAACGCAACGGCGAGGTACTGGAAGTGCCCGCCAATAGCTTGCAAGTGGACGATATTTTTATCGTGCGCCCCGGCGAAAATCTGCCAGTCGACGGTGTCGTCGTGGAGGGCGTATCGAGCGTCAACGAATCGATGTTAACCGGAGAAAGCATGCCCATCGGCAAACAACCGGGCGCCAAAGTCTTCTCGGCGACGTTGAATCAGCAAGGACTGTTGAAGTGCCGCGCAACCGGCGTCGGCGCGCATACGCAACTGGCTGCCATCATTCGCTTGGTTGAAGAAGCGCAAGGTTCCAAAGCACCGATTCAACGCATGGCCGATACCATTTCGGGCATTTTCGTTCCGGTTGTGGTGATTGTCAGCATGCTGACGCTGGGTATTACTTGGTGGATTGCCGGCGATTTCGTGAGTGCGTTTATCAATGCCGTTGCCGTTCTGGTCATCGCTTGTCCTTGCGCGCTTGGATTGGCGACGCCTACGGCGATTATGGTTGGCACCGGACGCGGCGCGCAAGCCGGTGTATTGGTAAAAAATGCAGCAGCATTGGAACACGCCGAGAAGATTCAAACTCTGATCGTCGATAAAACCGGCACACTTACCGAAGGTAAGCCCGAAGTCACCGATATTGTATCCGTGGCTGCAATCAATGAGCGGGATTTGTTGCAAATCGCCGCCTCATTGGAACAAGGCTCCGAACACCCGCTGGCACGGGCGGTTATGGACAATGCGCAAAGCAAGCAATTATCGCTTCAGCCGATCCATAATTTCGTAGCAATAACGGGCAACGGCATCTCGGCGCATATCGATGAAACCGCATATCTGATGGGATCGCCGAAGTTTTTGATGCAACAGGGTATTGCCATTGATGAGAAGCCAATCAGCAACTTGCAAGCGGAAGGAAAAACCGTCGTGGGTGTTGCATCAGTTTTCGGCGATGGCTATCGACTACTCGGTTATCTGGCGATTGCGGATCGCTTGCGGGATACTTCAATTAAAGCCATTGCAAAACTCCAAGCAATGGGCATCGATATTGTCATGTTAACCGGCGATAACAAGGCTACAGCGGCAGCAATCGCCAACCGTACCGGAATAACCCGTTATCGCGCGGAAGTATTGCCGCAGGATAAAGCCGTTGAGGTCATGAACATTAAGGCCGACGGGCAATTCACCGCCATGGTCGGCGACGGTATCAACGATGCTCCGGCGCTGGCAGCTGCGGATGTCAGCTTCGCCATCGGCGCCGGTTCGGATGTTGCCATTGAGGCTGCCGATATCACGTTGATTCGCAACGATCTGATGAGCGTCGCCGATGCCATCTCATTGTCACGCGCCACGCTTAGGAAAATCCGTCAGAACCTGTTCTTTGCTTTTGTCTATAATATCCTCGGTATTCCATTGGCGGCGATCGGCATGCTCAATCCGGTAATCGCCGGCGCTGCAATGGCGATGAGTTCCGTTTCTGTAGTCAGCAATTCATTGCTATTGAAACGCTGGCAAGCCATTCATTAATAACAACAACGACAATGCAAACAATTACAATCAAAATTCAAGGCATGACCTGTATGGGTTGTGTCAATAGCGTTAAAACCGTACTTAAAAACCAAAACGGCGTAACTGCCGTGGCGGCATCACTGGAACCAGCGCAGGCAACCGTTCAGTACGATCCGGAAAAAATCGATCCGTCGCAGCTCAAAGCGGCGATCATCGATGCAGGATTCGATGTCATCGATTGAATATCCTAATTTCCCGTGCACGGTGCAAGTGATTGCTATTGAAGTGTCATGCTGATTGTTAAGTCATTAACGTACCTGCAAGGGGGTACCCCGCTGCTGGAAAACGGCGATTTGCAGATTTTTGCCAATCAGCGCGTCGGTTTGGTGGGCATGAACGGTTGCGGGAAGTCGACCTTGTTCCGGCTGATTCGCGGCATCATTAAACCGGACGGCGGCGAAATCGGCCTGCAATCCGGCAAGACGATTGCAACCGTCGAACAGGAAATTATCAATTCCGATCAACCTGCTATCGAATTTGTACTCGATGGCGACGCGGAATTGCGGCAATTGGAATGTACATTAGCGCAAACCGAACACGATGCCGCCTGGTTTGAAGCGCAGCACCGCTATGAAGCCATCGGCGGTTACACGGCACGGGCGCGCGCAGCACAGTTATTGAATGGATTGGGGTTCGGCAATGCCGAACTGGAAAAATCGGTCAACCAATTTTCCGGCGGTTGGCGCATGCGGCTTAATCTGGCGCGGGCGCTGATGCACCGTGCGGATTTGCTGCTGCTGGACGAGCCCACCAATCACTTGGATTTGGAAGCCATTCTGTGGCTGGAACAATATTTGGTGCGTTACCCGGGCAGTTTGATGGTAGTGTCCCATGACCGTGAATTTCTCAATACGTGCGTCAATCGCATCGCGCACATCAATCAGCGCAAGATCGATACTTACAGCGGCAATTACGACGAATTCGAATGCGCTCGCGCGGAACGCCTGATGCAGCATGCGCAAGCGGTGCAGCAGCAACAGAAGCAGATTGCGCACATGGAAGATTTTGTGCGGCGATTTCGCGCCAAAGCGACCAAAGCCAAGCAAGCGCAAAGCCGTATCAAAGCACTGGAGCGCTTGACGCGCTTGGCGCCGATACAACTCGAAGACGGCCATTTTGCGTTGCGCATCGAAGCGCCGGAACGTTGCCCCGATGTGTTGCTGCGCGCCAAGGATTTGAGCTTCGGTTACGACGACAAGCTGCTGTCTCAAAACGTGCATCTCGTCTTGCAAGCAAGCAGCCGGATTGCGTTATTGGGGCCGAACGGCGCGGGAAAATCGACGCTGATAAAACTGCTGAACGGCGACATTAAGCCTGGTTCCGGGTCATTGGAGTGGACTCAGAATATCCGGATCGGTTATTTCGCGCAGCATCAACTGGAACATCTGGATGAAAAATCGACGCCACTGCAACATTTGCAACGCTTGGCGCCGATGCAAACCGAGCTGGAATTGCGAAACTTTCTGGGGCGGTTCGGCTTGGGCGGCGATAGCGAAAATCGCGCGGTTGCGAGTTTTTCCGGAGGGGAAAAAAGCCGCTTGGCGTTGGCGCTGTTAGCCTGGCAGAAGCCGCATGTGTTGCTGCTGGACGAGCCGACCAATCATTTGGATTTGGATATGCGCGATGCCCTGACAATGGCATTGGAGGCCTACACGGGCGCGGTGATTTTAGTATCGCACGATCGCAGCCTGGTACGCGCAGTAGCGGACGAATTATGGCTGGTTGCCGATGGCAAAGTGCAATTGCTCGACGGCGATTTGGAAGATTACAAAAACTGGCTGGAAGCACGCCGCGCCCGTACAATATCCGAGTCGCAACCTGCCTCGTCCAAGGCACAACCACAATTGCCAGCAAAGCCGAATAAAAAAATGCTGCTCGCCAAGCAAACCAAGCTGGAGACGGCGCTGACAGCCGCGCAAAAGGAATTGGAAGCGGCAAGTCGCAAATTAGCGGATCCGGCGACTTATGCAAATTGTCCGAGAGAAGAGGTGGATCGACTGAGCACAATTCATGCTGCGCTTGAAAAGAAAGTGGCTGAATTGGAAGAAGGCTGGTTGGAATTAGAACTGGCGCTGGAAGAGTGAAGCGTTTCCGCAACTGATTGCAGTCACTAAACCTGCATATTCATAATTTCCTGATAAGCCGTTACCAGTTTGTTACGTACCTGTACCATGGACTGGAAAGACACATTGGCTTTCTGCAATGAAATCATGACCTCGTGCAGATCGACGCCGGGCTGGTCGCTAACAAATTGTTCGCTGAGCCTGTCGGCGGATTGCTGCGCAGTATTGACTTGCTCGATTGCGGCTTTCAGCTTTTCATTAAAATTGACGCTGGCAACGTCATCTGCCGCCGGAAGGCTTTTGCTGCCGGAAGCAAGCGACGACGCTGCTTGCAGTTGCTGCAAAATGTTGTCAATTCCGGTTTTTTCCATGATTTACTCCCGATCCAATAGGATGCAAGTATCTATTAAAAGTACAATACAATCAACGATTATTTAAGATATTAACTGGTTGCGCGGTATTGCTGCAATTTATATCGCAGCGTCCGCTCCGAAATTCCTAGCTTCTTAACGGCCAGTTTCCGGGAACCATTAACCGAAGCGAGAGTTTCCAGAATATGCTTGCGTTCCAACGACCGGATATCTTGCTCGGATGCCTCCTCGCTGGAAGTTTCCGCTGTCGCGACGTCATGAGCTTGCGGCAACTGAATATGTTCCGCATCGATCCGATTGCCGGATGCCAAAATCAGCACGCGCTGCAGCACATTCTCCAGTTCACGGACATTGCCGGGCCAGCGGTATTGTGTCAGCTTGTCGATGGCAGCCTGGGTCATCATATAAGTCGGTTGCGCCGCATGAGCAGCGAGTATGCGCTGCGCCAGCGGTTCGATATCCAAAGGCCGTTCCCGCAGCGACGGAATTTCGATCGGAAATACATTCAGCCGATAGTACAAATCCTCACGAAAACGCCCGTTTTTTACCGTTGCCAGCATGTCGCGATTGGATGTTGCCAAAACCCGGATGTCCAGTTTGATCGTTTTGTGTCCACCTACCCTTTCCACTTCCCTTTCCTGCAAAACCCGCAATAATTTTGCCTGCAAATCTAGTGGCATTTCCGAAATTTCATCCAGCAACAGCGTGCCGCCTTCGGCTTGCTCAAACTTGCCCGGCTG
This sequence comes from Nitrosomonas sp., assembly GCA_023257295.1. GTDB lineage: Bacteria > Pseudomonadota > Gammaproteobacteria > Burkholderiales > Nitrosomonadaceae > Nitrosomonas. Next base: position 15,994 of record JALRCN010000047.1, read on the forward strand.
TGCTTGCACTGCGCCGGTAAATGCCCCCTTTTCGTAACCGAACAAGGTGGCTTCGAGTAAATTTTCCGGGATTGCGGCGCAATTGATCGCAACAAAAGGCTTGGTGGCACGGGAGGAATGCTGATGGATGAAGCGCGCAATCACTTCCTTGCCGCAACCGCTTTCGCCGGTGATCAATACCGTGGCGGGCGATTGCGCAACGCGTTTTACCAGCGACAAAAGTGAACGCGTAACAGGATCTTTGGCGACAACTTTATCGTCGTGACCGGAATCCGCCAGCGCATACCGTTTGATATGAGCGAGCAGACTGTCGGGATCGAACGGCTTGAGCAAATAATCGCAGGCACCGGTTTGCATGGCGGCAACCGCTTTCCCCACATCACCATAGGCTGTCATTAACAATACCGGCAATTCCGGGTTAAACGCTTTGATTTTCTTCAATAACGTGAAGCCGTCGACGGGTTTCATCTGCACATCGCTGACCACCATCCCGATGGCGTGCTCTTGCAGGATACTCATCGCACTGTGCCCATTGGCGGCGGCGTGGGTTTGGTAGCCGGCGATGTCCAATGTTGCGCAAACGGCTTCCAGCAAATCCTGATTGTCTTCAACCACCAGGATAGGTAGTGTTTTCATGGCATTAATCTCCTTTACTTCGGGGCAGGCGAACGATAAATTCGGTGCCGGTTTGTGGCGACGAATCGATATGTATGCTGCCTTCCATCGATTGGATGACGCTTCGAACGATAGCCAAACCCAATCCGGTTCCTTCCATGCGCGTTGTAAAAAACGGCTCGAACAATCGTTCTTGCAAAGCAAGATCAATGCCCGGTCCGTTATCGCGGATGCCGATCACGATGTGCGATCTCTCCAAACGGCTCGATAGCACAATATGTCCGCCAGGCGCGGATGCTTGCATGGCATTTTCCAGCAAATTGATCAACGCGCCGCACAAAGCTTGGCGATCGGTCGTCAGTTTTTCCGCCGCGCTGTGGTCTTGCACGATAAATTTCAAGCCAAATTGAGTCATTTGCGGTTCGAGCACTTGCTGCAGTTCCGTGAACAAATCGCCGATGGAAACACTTTCCAGCTGCGCCGTTTCGCCTTTGACGAAGCGAAGCATGTCTTTGGTCAATTGCTCCAGATGCAATAATCGCTCGATGGTTTTAGCCGCAAATTTCTGACGATCGGACGAAGTCAGCGTATCGTTTCCCAAGTGATTGGCGTAGATCAGCGCAGTGGATAGCGGCGTACGCAACTGATGGGCAAGATTTGCCGCCATCTCGCCCATGGCCGTCAAGCGTTGGTTGCGTCTGATTTGTTCTTGCATGGCGTAGGCTTCGGTAACATCGTTGATCAATAGAATTTTTCTGCCGAGCGAATCGGTTACGCTGCTTTCGATGCGAATTCTGCGTGGGGTATTCGTCGCTTGCGCCGGGGTATACCATTCGTTGGCAATGGCGGTTGGAATCAAACGCGTTTGCATAATCCGATGCCACGACAACCCGAGCAACGGCTCTCCCAGTATGGTGACGGCGGCGGGATTGGCCAATTCAATGCGATCTTCAGTATCGAGAGCGACGACGCCGCCGGGTAATACATTCAGCAACAGGCTCAATTGCTGCGACAAGCTCTCTTTGGCGATAAGCTGCTTATGCAACTCTCCATTGGCAAGCGCTTGTAAGAATTTCTAGCGTTGTTTACAGTATTTGGGAGAATACTGTAGATGAACATACATAAACGCAC
>JALRCN010000064.1 GCA_023257295.1 Nitrosomonas sp.
AAGGTACGATCCGGTTGTTCAGGATTTCGCGGCTTGCGTTGTTCCAGGTTACGTCCGTCAGGTTTGAGTAACGGGTAACGATTTGCGCTGCAATTCCGCCTGAGAATAAACCTGCCCAGCCCAGAATTACAAAGCCCCAGTGCAACGGTGCGCTAAACAGTTCTTCCATGAACCAGAATGCATGACCCCATTCGTTCAAGCCTACGTTCGGCAGAATCATCAGCGGGCCAGCAATCGCCATTACCAACGGGAACGATGTGCCGCGGCTGTACAGTGGCAGACGGGTCATCGCGTACAGGTACGCTGCTACGCCGCATACGATGTACATCGGGAACGAGCCGTAGAATACGACTACGTGGCTTGGTGTGAAGCTGGTGTCGCGAATAATCACTTGGTGCCAGCTTGCGTCTTGTTCGGTAAAGAAGCTACCGCCCCAGTATACGCCAAACAGGTATACGCCCAGCCACATCATCCAGTAAAAATACCGTTTGATTTCCAATTTGGTGTCAAGGTTGTCCAGCTGTTCCTTGGTGTCGCGGGTCTTCAGTATCCAGCCCCATGTTACCAGTGCAAACAGTGGCATCAGGGTCATGTGTACGCGCCACAGTCCCATCCATACCTTGTCAAATTCCGGTTCCATCGAGTCCATACCGTGTGAGTATGCAAACGTCCTTTGGTACCAGATCCAAAATATCGCTACCAACAGCATGGTTAACATGCCAAGCTTGTAGTACTTGGAGTCGTACCACAGCGACATGTCATAGCTTGCGCTTGATGCACTTGACGTGCCATAGGTTGTTGCCATCTTTCTACCTCCTAACTGTTAATCAAAACTACTTCTCATTCTTCTCTCTGCTACTGCTCTTCTTCTATTTACTTCCTAATACTAATCAATTAGTACTGCTTAAAATTCGGTAACTAAAATCAGTGTCCTTTTATACCTCTTCCAGCTACACTTCTCAGGCTAGTCGACCTCGGGGGGCAAAGTCAAGTCATTTGTCATAATTCCTAATCCCTTCCTTCCCGCCCAAAACTCATTTTTCCCTTTAGGCACAATGGGTAATTTAAGACCCGTTGTTATTTAATTTTTACTTCCGGTACGCGCGTCAGAATCGTTTCTTTCGTGCCGGTAAAGTTTGTCGATCCTGTTCGTTGCATACGAGCAGGGTCAGTCCGTTAGCTCCATAATGTTACCACCCCTACCCCACCTTTCCATCCACCCGCTGCCGCCAATAAATCGGCGCATACTTAAACGCCCACAATCCAAAACACGATAGCCAAATAAACGCGGCGGCGACATAAAAAATAGGCGCTATTGCCGGTACGACATCGGCCAATATTCTGATCGTGGCGGTTGCTTGGAAGCCTAGAAACAGCATCCAGGTGAAGCTATCCAGTTCCAAGGGGCGTCCGGAATGGCCGAGGGTGACGCGCGAAGCCATTGCGAGGATCATGCCGGAGAAAAAGCCGATACCGATTGCGTGCAACGGCGCCAGGCCGAATAGCAGATTGCCGGAGGCGAAATAAATAAAGCTTTGTAAGGCATACAACGCCATCGCTATGCCGAACCAGGCAAACGAAATATGCAGAACTGCAAGCAAGCTGACTTTGAAGCTGCGCATGAAGCCCCAGCGGTACGATAGATAGAATGCGCATCCGACTAACGGAAAATCAACGATCCATAGGTAAGCGAACAAATCCAGCCATTGCAGGCTACCGTGAATCGCGATGCAGGCGAGCATCAGCCACAACATCCAAAACGGCCGCACCATTTCATAATTATCCAATACGCGGCTGGAGAAGAATGGAATCATGCGATGCGAAACCGTCAGCACAATCGGCAACAGAAAAAACCAGATCCCGGCATGACGGGCAAAATCGAGCAATGCGGGGCTGCCGGTAACCAGCCAGAACAAATAAGCGGCCACGCCCAGCCAGCCCAGCAGCAGTGCAATACTGGTCACGATGGCATGGCGCTTGTCTTGATCGGGTGGCGTCGTCAACAAGATGCGAAATAACACGTAAACGGCAATGCCCCACCCTATCAACATGGATTCCACGCCTGCAATGCTAATGGCTTTGTGCGTCAATAAGCCCACATAAAACAGTACCACGCCCGCCGCCATCAATAAGCAAGTGGCGATATATTCGCGCGGTTTTACTTTATCGCCGTTCATCCAGTTCGGGTAGGTGGTAAATAGAAAACCGAAAATAAAGAACGGGAAAAAACCATAGGTCATTAGAAAAGCATGCGCCCAGGTTGGCGCGACACTCCAGGAAGTCATCGAACCGGCGATTCCATAGCGCCCGGTCAGATCGAATACCCACCATAGTACAGTCAGCACACCTTGCAATGCGCCTGCTAAGAATAGACTACGATGCGGTGCAGCGGCCAGATGATCGCGAATGGTCATTTGCGGCGTCATTCAAAATCCCTCATAAAAATAGGCTATTCCTTGAAGCATACTTCCAGGACAAACTATCTTGTTAATTATGCAATGCAATCATTTCTCTTGGATCGCGTAATTTGCTATCATGCGTGTCCTGTTTTGTGTAACCAAGCTTCATGCTCAATATCGATCTGCATTGCCATTCCTCAATTTCCGACGGTGTACTGACACCCGCTCAATTGGTCGAGCGCGCCGCTCAGCGAGGCGTTGAAACGCTCGCATTAACCGATCACGACGATATTGCCGGGCTTGAAGAAGCGCGGCAGGCAGCCGAGGCGAAAAGTATCACATTTATAAACGGGGTGGAAATATCCGTCAGTTGGCGCGGCCGTACTTTGCATATCGTCGGATTAGATATCGATTCGCGCCATGCCCCTTTGGTTGATGGCTTAACGGTTATACGCGCAGGACGTGCGCAGCGCGCTGAAAATATCGCAGCCGAACTGGCAAAAATCGGCATCCACGGCAGCCTGGAAGGCGCTTATAGGCATGTCGGCGTACGCCGGTTGATCGGACGCACACACTTTGCGCGCTTTCTGGTCGATCAAGGCTATGCCAAAGATGTGAAATCCGTATTCAAGAAATACCTGGTCAAAGGAAAACCGGGTTATGCGCCTCACGAATGGGCCACGCTCAGCGACGCAGTCGATTGGATTCGCGGCAGCGGTGGCCATGCCATCATTGCGCATCCGGGGCGTTACGATTTGGGTAAAAACGTGCTCAATGATTTATTCGATGAATTCAGCGCACTGGGCGGCTCCGGTATCGAAGTCGTGACTTCGAGCCACACCTCCGAACAAATCCGACACTTTAGCCAGCACGCGCAGAGCAGAAATTTTCTGGTTTCGTGCGGCTCGGATTTTCACGGCCCGAATGAAAGCCATTTCGATCTGGGGCAATTACCCGAGTTTCCGCACGGATGCACCCCAGTCTGGCAACATTGGAAAAACACCGCCACCGCCGAATTAATAAGCTGAAATATTGATTTAAAATTCACTTAACCTCGAAACAATTCCGCTGTGGCCCAATTTTTCTCCATACACACCGACACGCCGCATTCACGCTTGATTAAACAAGCTGTGACAATCGTTCGCAGCGGCGGCATCATCGTATACCCGACGGATTCTTGCTACGCTTTGGGCTGCCATCTCGGCGACAAAGACGCGATGATTCGTATCCGCACCATCCGGCAAGTGGATGAGCGCCACCATTTCACACTGGTGTGCCGCAATCTGGCGGAAATCGCCACCTACGCCAAAGTCGACAACGGCCAGTACCGCTTGCTAAAAGCCACGACGCCCGGCAGCTATACATTTATTTTACAAGCAACCCGCGAAGTACCGCGCCGCATGCAACACCCAAAAAGAAATACCATCGGTTTACGCGTTCCCGATCATCCGGTGGTGCTGGCATTGCTGGAAGAGCTCAATGAACCGCTGCTGAGTTCTACGCTGATATTGCCAGGCGACGAATATCCGTTAAACGATGCGGATGAAATTCGCGAACGTCTGGAACATCAGGTTGAATTGGTGATGGATGCGGGTTCATGCGGTATCGACATGACAACCGTAATCGATTTGACCTCCGATGTGCCGGTGCTGGTGCGTCAAGGCAAAGGCAGCTTGGAGCCGTTTGGAATCGATCATGGATGAAATTATTCAAGGCATTGCCATTTATGCATTGCCAGTGATTTTTGCGATTACCATGCATGAAGCCGCTCACGGCTATATCGCTAAACAATTCGGCGACTTTACCGCACACAACGCCGGCCGCATCAGCATGAACCCGATGCGCCACATCGACCCGGTCGGCACGATTCTGGTGCCGATAACATTGTTCGTTTTAAGCAAACTCACTATCGACGCGGGTTTTTTATTCGGATGGGCAAAGCCGGTACCGGTCGATTTCGCCAATTTGCACCATCCCAAGCGCGACATGCTATGGGTTGCGGCTGCCGGTCCCGGCGCCAATTTATTGATGGCGTTTTTCTGGGCGTTGATGATCAAGCTGGCGATCGCCATACCGGACAGCGCTTTTGCCAAACCGCTGGCGTTAATGGGTATCGCGGGAATCGAAATCAATGTCATTTTGATGGTGCTCAATTTGCTACCGCTTCCGCCTTTGGACGGCGGACGAATGTTGGTCAGTCTGTTGCCCAACCGGATTGCATACCCGTTTGCGCGCATCGAGCCTTACGGCTTTATGATTTTGTTGGTATTGTTATTCAGCGGCATTTTAAGCGTCATCATTGGTCCGGTTATTTTATGGATCAAAATTTTTATTGTGTCATTCTTCGGTTTATATATCTAACAACGTTTTCAATTAGGACATCAACATGTTTGCTGATCGCGTTTTATCAGGCATGCGCCCTACCGGCAGTTTGCATTTGGGACATTATCACGGCGTTTTGAAAAACTGGATTAAGTTGCAGCAGCAATACGAATGCCTGTTTTTTGTCGCCGATTGGCATGCGCTGACTACCCATTACGATTCGCCCGAAATCATCGAACAAACCGTATGGGACATGGTGATCGATTGGCTCGCGGCGGGTGTCGATCCGGCGCAAGCAACGTTATTCATCCAATCCAAAGTACCTGCTCATGCGGAATTGTATTTGCTGCTGTCGATGATGACGCCGCTGGGCTGGCTGGAGCGCGTGCCCACGTATAAAGACCAGCAGGAAAAATTATCCGAAAAGGATTTGAGCACCTACGGTTTTCTCGGCTATCCGCTGCTGCAAAGCGCGGATATTTTGATCTACCGCGCCAACCTGGTTCCCGTCGGCGAGGATCAAGCGCCGCACCTGGAATTCACCCGCGAAATTTCCCGCCGCTTCAACCATCTTTACGGCAAGGAGCCGGGGTTTGAGGAAAAAGCTGAAGCCGCCATCAAGAAACTGGGTTCGAAAAAATCCAAGCTGTACACTGAGCTACGCACACTGTATCAGGAGCAAGGCGACGAGCATGCGCTGGAAGAAGCCAAATCGCTGTTGAACGAACAACAAAACTTAAGCTTGGGCGACCGCGAACGCTTGTTCGGATACCTGGAAGGCGGCGGCAAAATGATTTTGACCGAACCGGAAACGTTGCTGACCGAAGCATCGCGCATGCCGGGATTGGACGGTCAGAAAATGTCCAAATCGTACAACAACACCATCAGCTTACGCGAAGACCCCGAAGCCATACGCAAAAAAGTGCGTACCATGCCGACCAATCCGGCGCGCGTGCGCCGCAGCGATCCGGGCGATCCGGCACGCTGCCCGGTGTGGCAATTTCATTTGGTGTATTCCGACGACAATACGCGCGAATGGGTGCAACGCGGGTGCAAAAACGCCGAAATCGGTTGCCTGGATTGCAAAACGCCGGTGATCGACAAAATTCTGGCCGAACAAGCGCCGATGGTCGAACGTATCAAGCGATACGAAGAAGATCCGACACTGGTGCGCAACATCATCGCCGACGGTTGCGAGAAAGCCAACAAATTGGCGGAAGAAACCATGCGCGATATACGCGAGGCGATGGGACTGAGTTATTCCTAGGGAAACTCTGAAAATCGGTCAATGAACGATAATCAGGCAATCGACGCCATTGCGGCACAACCCATCGCCCGGATTTGCGGCGAGCCTTTGCTGGAAATCCCGCAGGATTTGTACATTCCACCCGATGCGCTGGAAGTTTTTCTCGACACGTTCCAAGGCCCGTTGGATCTGCTGTTGTATCTGATCCGCAAGCACAACTTGAATATCCTCGATATTCCGATGGCCGAACTGACGCAACAATACATGGCGTACGTCAAAATGATGCGTATCGATCAATTGGAATTGGCGGCGGAATATTTATTGATGACCGCGCTGCTGATCGAGATCAAATCGCGCATGCTGCTTCCCGTCTCGCCCAAAGCGGATTCCGGCGACGAACGCGATCCGCGTGCCGAATTGGTGCGACGCCTGCTTGAATACGAGCAAATGAAAAAAGCAGCAGAGCGGCTGAACGAATTGCCGCAAGCCGAACGCGATTTCAGCGTCGTCCAAGTTTGGATCGGCCAAAAAGCCGCAGTCGCATTGCCCGATGTTCATTTGGACGATTTGCGCACTGCGTGGGCTGCCATTTTAGCGCGTGCAAAAATGAATCGGCATCACCAAATCAAGCGCGATGCGCTTTCGCTACGCGCTTATATGAGCCAGGTATTGCGCGAATTGCAGGATCGAGAGCAAATCGAGTTTTACCGGTTATTCAGCGCAACGGCAACCGTTGCGGAAGTCGTTGTCACATTTCTGGCTATTTTGGAGTTGGCCAAGGAATTGCTGCTGACAATCTCGCAATCCCAAGATGGAACCATCTATGTCCACGCCATCGATACCGGTCGATCCGCCTAGCGTAACGGAAACACTGACGCCGCAGAAAACCCGCAGAATTCTCGAAGCGGCCTTGCTGACCGCTCAGGAACCGCTTGCCATCGGCGAACTGCGCAAATTATTCAATAACGAACTGAGCGCTGCCGTGATTTCGAAGCATTTGGAAGAGCTGCGCGAAAAATGGCACGACAGCGGCATCGAACTGACATCGGTCGCCAGCGGCTGGCGTTTTCAAACCAAACCCGACCTGCAACCGTATCTGGAACGATTATCGCCGCAAAAAGCGCCGCGCTACTCGCGCGCCGTCATGGAAACGCTCGCCATTATCGCTTATCACCAACCGGTGACGCGCGGCGACATCGAAGAAATCCGTGGCGTCAGCGTTTCCAGCTCAATTTTGAAAATATTGGCTGCACGCGGCTGGATCGACGAAGTCGGCCACCGCAACGTGCCCGGCAAACCGGCATTATTCGCCACTACACAGCACTTCCTCGACGACCTGAATTTGCGTTCCTTGCAGGAACTGCCGCCGTTGGAAGCGATGAAATCGTTGATCGATCCGGATAACAAACAACCGGAATTGCCGCTGGTTGAACCGGATGACGCTTGCCATTAAGTGCGATATAGTGTTTACTCCATGAAATATAGGTCTTTTCGGTACTTAAACCGCGATGCTTGAAACGAATTTTGTCCCATACTTGATCTGGCCGTTTTTGAGCGAGCGGCATTGTCGCATTTTCTTGTTTTATTTGTCTTGTTCAATCAAAAATTAATTTATAATACAATATGTTAATTAATAATTGTCATGGTTATACGACCTTTACGGCAAGATTATTAGACAAAATGTCGTATATATTACGTTAGAGCGCAAAACCGATGGAAGCACTGTTTGAGCTAATAAAGATGTATGGCACGCAGCTTAGTGCCATTGGCGCCGCGATCACGTTTGCGTTTGGGCTTTATAAATTCCAAGTCGAGCGCCAGACAGCGCTCTTCTGGAAAGAGTTTGAGGTGTACCACAAGCTCGTCAAAGAGCTAGTCGAACCACCATCGGAAAATGGGGCTTTGTACGTTGATCGCCAAGCGGCGATCATTTACGAAATGCGAAATTTCAAGAGGTATTACCCATACACTCTTCGAATGCTTGAAGGGCTTTATCAAAAATGGTCATCAGTTTCGAATCAATACCCACGGTTACTCGATGAACTGCGGCTTACGATTGAGCATATCAAAAATGCACTCTAACCCTGCGCTCAGGCGGGACTGGCTTACAGCGGGCTTTCGCCCGCTGTAAGCCAGTCTGGAGTTGTCCCATTTTAACGGACAGTTTTTTCACCAAGTCGAGAACGTTTTGACTTGCTTGTTCGAATTGTAATCTATCGTGATTTGATTTTTCTCCTTAA
>JALRCN010000118.1 GCA_023257295.1 Nitrosomonas sp.
GGGGGCGCAGATCGCGGCGCATTTGGTGAACGCCAACATCGAAACGTTGTTGTTCGAATTGCCCGGCGACGCGGACAATCCCAACGCCAATGTCGTTAAGGCCGTGGAAAAGCTGAAAAAGCAGGAGCCTGCGCCGTTGTCGGTCAAAGCCAAAGTAACATGCATTCAACCGGCCAATTACGAGCAGCATCTTGAGTTGCTCAAGGATTGCGATTTGGTGATCGAAGCGATTGCCGAGCGCATGGATTGGAAGCGTGATTTGTACGTCAAGGTCGCGCCTTTTCTCGGCGAGCATACGATATTCGCCAGCAATACCTCGGGGCTTTCGATCAACCGGCTTGCCGAAGCGTTTCCGGAACATTTGCGGCACCGCTTTTGCGGCATTCATTTTTTCAATCCGCCGCGCTATATGCATTTGGTCGAATTGATTCCGTGCCAGACGAGCAATGCGGATATGCTCGATCACCTGGAAGCGTTTTTGGTGACATGTCTGGGTAAAGGCGTAATTCGCGCCAAAGACACGCCGAATTTCATCGCCAATCGTATCGGCGTATTTTCGTTGTTGGCTACCATGCACCATGGTCGCGAATTCAATTTCGGCTTCGATTTGATCGATGCGCTGACCGGTGCTTTGATTGGGCGTCCCAAAAGCGCAACGTTCCGTACTGCCGATGTGGTGGGGCTGGATACGCTGGCGCACGTGATCAACACCATGCGATACACCTTGCCGGACGATCCGTGGCACCGTTATTTTGCCGTTCCCGATTGGTTGCAAAGCTTGATTCAATCCGGGGCGCTGGGTGAGAAGGTCAAATGCGGGGTGTATCGAAAAGTCAGCGGTGAAATTCAGGTGCTGGATGCGGCGGCGCAAGCTTACCGGTTATCCGCAGCGGAAGCCGACGACGATTTGAAGCGGCTGCTCAAATACAGCGCGCCTGCTGAAAGATTTGCAGCGCTGCGCAATAGCCAGCACCCGCAAGCGCAATTCCTGTGGTCGATTTTCCGCGATTTGTTTCACTATTGCGCGGTGCAATTGGAATCGATTGCCGACAACGCGCGCGATTTGGATTTTGCGGTGCGTTGGGGTTTCGGCTGGAATATGGGGCCTTTCGAAATCTGGCAGGCAGCCGGTTGGAAACAAATTGCCTATTGGATACAGGAGGATATCGCAGCCGGTAAAACCATGAGCCAAGCACCGCTGCCGCAATGGGTAACGGCCATCAGCGGTAGCAAAGCGCAAAGCGTGCACACCGCGCAAGGCTCGTTTGCACCGGTAACCGGGAAGGCGCAACCGCGTTCCGCACTGCCGGTTTACCGTCGCCAGCTGTTTCCCGACCGGTTGATCGGCGAAGATTCCAAGTACGGCGAAACCATTTTTGAAACCGATGCGGTCAGAATGTGGCACACCGGCGACGACATCGCCATTCTCAGTTTCAAGAGCAAAATGCACACCGTCGGCATTGATGTGCTGGAGGGTGTGCAACAGGCGCTTAAGGAAGCGGAGCAAAACTGGCGCGCGTTGGTGATCTGGCAGACCGAACCGCCGTTTTCCGCAGGTGCGAATTTGCAGAAAGCGACCGAGAAGCCGAAGCCGGAAGCGCAACCCGGCAGCGCGCCGCCACCTCCGTTGCAACCGCCCACCGCGTTTCAGCAGTTTCTAAAAAAACTGCGCAAATCGACCCAGGCCACCGTGATGCAAGTGGCGCGCGAATTGGATCTTGCCGATGTGTTGATGGCTAAGAAGCTGGAAGAAGTCAACGGCATGATTAAGCAATTCCAGCAAACCTCGCAAGCGCTGCGCTATTCGATGATTCCGACGGTTGCGGCGGTGGACGGCCTGGCGCTGGGCGGCGGTTGCGAATTCGTCATGCACTGCGACCGCGCCGTGGCGACGTTGGAGAGCTACATCGGTTTGGTGGAAGTGGGTGTCGGACTGTTACCGGCGGGCGGCGGCTGCAAGGAATTTGCCATGCGCGCGGCGCAAAACGCCAAGGATGGCGATCCTTTTCCGCAATTGAAGCTTTATTTCCAAACGGTTGCGATGGCCGAGCTGGCGAAAAGCGCCGAGCAGGCGAAGGAGTTGGGTTATTTGCGTTTTGCCGATACGGTGGTGATGCATCGTTTCGAGTTGTTGCACGTGGCCAAAGCGCAGGCATTGGCGCTGGCCGAGGCCGGTTACCGTCCACCGCTGCGTGCGCGGGAAATCCCGGTGGCGGGCAATACCGGCATTGCCACGATTCAAAGCATGCTGGTGAACATGCGCGAAGGCGGGTTTATTTCCGAACACGATTATTTGATTGGCAGCAAAGTGGCGCATGTGATGTGCGGCGGTGATCTGACTCCGGGCAGCCTGGTCGATGAAGATTGGTTCCTGGAATTGGAACGCACCGCGTTCATGGAATTGATCGCGACTGAAAAAACCCAGGCGCGTATCGAACATACGCTCAAAACCGGCAAACCGCTCAGAAACTAATCTGGAGAAAACAATGACCAAACAAACGCAAGAAGCTTATATTGTAGCCGCTGCCAGGACGCCGGTCGGCAAAGCCCCGCGCGGCATGTTCAGAAGTGTGCGCCCAGACGATATGCTGGTGCATGTCATACAAGCAGTGATGAAACAATGCGAAGGACTCGATCCGGCAGCCATCGACGACGTCATCGTCGGTTGCGCCATGCCCGAGGCGGAGCAGGGCATCAACGTGGCGCGCGTGGCGCTGCTGCTGGCGGGTTTGCCCAATAGCGTCGCCGGTATGACGGTCAATCGTTTTTGCGCTTCCGGCTTGCAATCGGTCGCCTTGGCTGCGGATCGCATTCGCCTGGGAGAAGCCGATGTGATGATCGCAGGCGGTACCGAGAGCATGAGCTTGGTGCCGATGATGGGCAACAAAGTGGCGATGAATCCGGCCATGTTCCAGCATGAGGAAAATGTTGCGATTGCTTACGGCATGGGCATGACCGCCGAGAAAGTTGCCGAGCAATGGAAAGTGTCGCGCGAAGCGCAGGATGAATTCGCGTTGGCCAGTCATCGGCGTGCGTTGAAAGCCATCGAAGCCGGAGAATTCAAACATGAAATCGCACCGTATACCGTCGACGAGAAGCGTCCCGATTTGGCTGCACACCAAGTGCACGAACAAATCGCCATCAAAGATACCGACGAAGGCCCGCGTGCCGATACCAATGCGGAAGCGCTGGCCAAGCTCAAACCGGTATTTGCCGCCAAAGGTTCGGTGACTGCGGGCAATAGCTCGCAAATGTCCGATGGTGCCGGTGCGGTGGTGTTGATGAGCGAAGCGGCGATGCGGCGTTTCAATCTATCGCCGCTCGGGCGCTTCGTCGGATTCTCGGTTGCCGGTGTGCCGCCTGAAATCATGGGTGTTGGGCCGATCAAAGCGATTCCGAAGGTGCTGGCGCAAACCGGGATCAAACAGGACGATCTGGATTGGATCGAATTGAACGAGGCGTTTGCAGCGCAAAGCCTGGCGGTAATCAACGATCTGGGACTGGATCGAGCCAAGGTCAATCCGCTGGGCGGTGCAATTGCTTTGGGTCATCCGCTGGGTGCAACGGGTTCGATCCGCGTTGCGACGCTGCTGCATGGGTTGCGCCGCCATCACAAAAAATACGGTATGGTGACGATGTGTATCGGCAGCGGCATGGGTGCGGCCGGAATTTTTGAAGCGCTTTAACAGGCCGTTAAAATACCATCGACAAAATAAAACCCGCTGCCTGAAACAGGACAGCGGGTTTTTTGCATGACGATTAAAGCGGCTTCTTAAAACTCTTCCCAATCGTCGCCACCGCTGCCAGATGCGACTTTGCGCGGTTGCGGTTCCGCAGCGGGTGCGGCTTTCTTCGTTGCCGTTCCGCGATTAGGTAGTTTGGACACCGTCGCGCGGTTGCTTCTCTTGACCGGTGCCGATGTGGAATAACCGCCGCCGGATAATTTAAAGACGCTGACCGCTTGGGTCAGTGCTTGCGCTTGATCGCTCATCGACTCGGCTGCGGCTGCCGCTTGCTCGACCAATGCCGCGTTTTGTTGCGTGACTTCGTCCATCTGAGTCACGGCCTGGTTGACTTGCTCGATGCCGGAGCTTTGCTCATGCGATGCCGCCGAGATTTCGCTCATGATGTCGGTGACGCGCTTGACTGCAGTGACGATTTCATCCATCGTCGTTCCGGCTTCGTCGACTAAACGCGTGCCGTCTTCCACTTTCGCGACTGAATCGCTGATCAGTTCCTTGATTTCCTTAGCCGCTGCTGCCGAGCGCTGCGCCAACGTGCGTACTTCGGTTGCCACCACGGCGAAACCGCGGCCTTGTTCGCCGGCGCGTGCTGCTTCCACCGCCGCGTTCAGCGCCAGAATATTGGTTTGGAATGCGATACCGTCGATGACACTGATGATGTCGACGATTTTTTTCGAGCTCTCGTTGATCGAGCTCATGGTTTGTACCACTTGACCGACCACATCGCCGCCTTTGACGGCGATTTCGGATGCGCTTGCCGCCAATTGATTGGCCTGGCGCGCGTTATCCGAATTCTGCCTCACGGTGGAAGTCAGCTCTTCCAGGCTGGATGCCTGTTCTTCGGTACGTTGGCTTAAATCGGTATTGCCCGAAGCGATTTCTCCGGAAGCCGTTGCGATTTGATCGGTTCCCGCACGTACTTTGCTGACCAGATCGACCAAATTATCATTCATGGTTTTTAGTGCTTGCAGTAGACGCCCGGTTTCGTTGGTCGAATTGGCGTCGATGCGGCTGGTCAGATCGCCGGATGCTACCGCGTTAGCGACAGCGATGGCTTCATTGAGCGGATTGATAATGGCGCGGATCAACAGGAAACCGATAAATATCGCCAAAGCAATGCCAAGTGCGATAACAGTTATGCTTGTCATAAAAATGACTTCATAGTTATCTTGTGCCATTGCAAATTCTTTTGCGCCTTCATCGCGCTGTAATGCGAGCAATTCAAACATGGTGGCATGCGCTTCATCGAATCTCTTTCCCGCATTAGCCGTTGCATTTTCGATCGCAGCGTCAAAATCGCCTGTGGTAGCCAGATTCATTGTTAAACTTCTCGACTCCACATATGCTTTCCATTGATCATTGAATTGCTCGATCAGTGTTTTTTCGATAGGTGTCAGATTGGTCGCAAGATATTTTTGCCAAGTTGTGGCGATTTCGGCATCACGTTGATCGTTCAAAGCTTGGCGTGCTTTTACCTCTTCCGGTTTGCGTGCATAGGCCGACACAGTTGTATTTAATCGTATGCGCTGCATCCTATCGACAATCAAGGCCAAATCACCCAATGGAACAGCGCGGTCTTCATAAGTGCTTCTGAATGCGTCGTTGGTCTGATTCAGGCCATAGATCCCCAAGCTGCCGACACCGATCAGCAACATCGATAGCAGACCGATCACAAATGTTAATCGGGATTTAATCGTCATGTTATTTAACATCTTTTCTCCTTTGAAATTTTCTTTCTAAAACGAACTTGTTATCTCTTATGTAAGCTTTATTTTGTCGATTTATATTCAACGCCATAACTCGCTGGATATTGCTCAAGGTAAAAACATGAGAGCTGTTCTACGGCACTGAAAGATATTTCTTAACAAGTTTTCGTCAATTTTATTGGTGATTGGAGTGTTGCGATGATTCAATAAGAGCCTTAAAGATGGCTTATATCTAAGGAAAAAGAAATGGATGTCCACAGCATAAAACAAACCAACCCGCTATCTGAAATCGGATAGCGGGTTGGTTGTCGATTGGGAACGGTTTTAAAACTCTTCCCAATCGTCGCCGCCGCCAGCGGCAACTTTGCGCGGTTGCGGTTCTGCGGCGGTAGGCGCTGCTTTCTTCGCTGCCGGGCCGCGGTTGGGCAGGTTGGCGACCTTGGCCGAGCGGTTGCTGCGCTTCACCGGTGTGGTGCTTGCGTAACCATTGCCGGACAATTTGAATACGCTTACCGCTTGAATCAACGCCTGCGCCTGATCGCTCATCGATTCGGCGGCCGCCGCCGCTTCTTCCACCAATGCGGCGTTTTGCTGCGTGGCTTCGTCCATTTGCGTCACCGCCTGGTTGACTTGCTCGATGCCCGAGCTTTGTTCCTGAGACGCGGCGGTAATCTCGCTCATGATGTCGGTGACGCGCTTGATCGAGGTGACGATCTCATTCATCGTCGTGCCGGCTTCGTCGACCAGGCGCGTGCCTTCGTCGACTTTTGCGACTGAGTCGCTGATCAGTTCCTTGATTTCTTTCGCTGCGGCGGCGGAGCGTTGTGCTAAGGTGCGCACTTCGGTTGCGACCACGGCGAAGCCGCGGCCTTGCTCGCCGGCGCGCGCCGCTTCGACTGCGGCATTCAATGCCAGGATATTGGTTTGGAATGCGATGCCGTCGATGACGCTGATGATGTCGACGATCTTATGCGAACTTTCGCTGATCGCGCTCATGGTTTGTACTACCTGGCCGACCACTTCGCCGCCTTTTACCGCGACTTCGGAAGCACCGGCAGCCAATTGGTTGGCTTGGCGCGCGTTATCGGCGTTCTGTCTTACCGTGGAGGTCAGTTCTTCCATGCTCGATGCGGTTTCTTCCAGGCTGGAGGCTTGTTCCTCGGTGCGTTGGCTTAAATCCGAATTGCCGGAAGCGATTTCGCCGGACGCGGTTGCAATTTGATCGGTACTCGAGCGTACTTTACCCACCAAATCGATCAGATGATCGTTCATTTCCTTTAATGCTTGCAGCAGACGCCCGGTCGACGATTTGGTCGATCCGACTATGATATTCGATGTCAAATCGCCTGCCGCCACTTTGTGCGCGATTTCGATTGCTTCGTCCAGTGGTGCGACAATCGAGCGCAGTAATAACGAACCGAAAATGATTGCCAACAATACACTTGTTGCCATTACAACCATCAAGATTAGGAAAGTAGTGTCATAATTGCTTTGTGCAGCGGCATACTCCCGGGCGCCGATATCTCCTTGCAAATCCAGCAGCGCAAATACCGTATCGCGCAAGGCATTGAATTTGGCTGCCGTGTCGTTGGACAGATTCTGCGCTGCCGATTCGAATTCTCCGGTCGCAGCCAATTGGATGGTGCGATTCATCGAATTGACGTACTGCACATGTTGTTCGCCCTTGGTTTTTGTCAATACTGCTTCTTCCGGCGTTAATTGCGTTTCCAGGTATTTTGCCCAAACACCTTCATTCCGCTTAACCAGCTTATTTGCTTCTTCACCCAGGCTTCTTGCGGTAGCGGTATTTTTTGATTCGACCGCATTGGATGCCAGTTCACGAACTTGATACCAAGTATCCAGGATCGCCCCCAATTGTGTCGTTGGAATCAGTCGATCCTCGTAGACGGTCTTCAATCCTGCATTGGCATGATTAAATCCATATAACCCGTAAGCGCCAATGCTTATCATCAGCACTGACAAGATGCTCATGACGAACATCAAGCGGAATTTAATCGTTGTGTTTGTAAACATTACATTTTCCTCTTGGTTTGCATGCAGCGGAAGGCATGCTTGGTCAAATAAAACGAAACTGCCTTTTTAGGTATGACTTTTTATACTTATTTGTCCGGTGAATTCGCATCATTCAAATTTGAAAGTAGGAACCGGATTACGGCATAAGAAATTTTTGCTTCACAATTTTTTTATAATTATTGCGCGAGTTTTTCGTAATTCTAGTAGTAGCCTGGGAAAGTGAAATCTGAATAAGCGTGCAAAAAATGGCTTATATTGTTTTTCGGTTACTTATCGGGATAATCTGAATAATTATTTCTGCGGCGAGAGCGTGTGCGCGGAATGGTGTGTTTCATTTATCTTTACTTGCCGCGTTTTGTATTGCACCTTGTCCTACGAATTATTTCGTATCGCGTTTATCGGTTTTTTACCAGGAGAAAAAATCGTGCACTTGCTAAGCTGGAACATTCAATGGACGCGCGGCATGGATGGCCGGGTTGATGTGGCGCGCATTCTGAGAACGATTGATCGATTGGGCGACTTCGATGTTATCTGTTTGCAGGAAGTCGCAGTCAATTTTCTGGGATTGCCCGGCAGCCGGGGAGAGGATCAGGTTGCCGGGCTGGCCGCCGGATTGTCCGGTTATACGCCGGTTTTCGCCGCGGCGACCGATGTGCCGGACGGGCGCGGTGGGCGCAGCCTTTTCGGTAACGTTATTTTCTCCCGCTTGCCGGTCGGACAGGTGTGGCGGCATTTGCTGCCGTGGCAAGCCGAGCTGGATGCGCCGAGCATGCAGCGTGTGCTCGTGGAGGCCGTGGTGGCTGCGGATTGCGGTCCGGTTCGCGTGATGACCACGCATCTCGAGTACTATTCGCAGCGGCAGCGCACGATTCAGATTGATGCTATCCGCCGTCTGCACCGGGAAGTCTGCGCGATGACGCCGCGCAAGACATTACCCGGAGAAAGCGGCGGGCCGTTCGCGGTTTTTCCGCGGCCTGCACAGGCGATTTTGTGCGGCGATATGAATTTCGCCGCGCGTGCACCGGAGTACGATCGAATGCGCGCGCCGTTCCTGGACGATGCCGTGCCGGATTTTTACGATGCCTGGGCACTATTGAATCCAGGGATTGCGCATACGCCGACCGTCGGCATTCATCCGGTCGATTTCGTCGGTCGTCCCGAATGCTTCGATTTTATTTTCATTACCGATGGATTGACGAATCGGTTAAAAACCTGGCACACCGATTCCGTTACCGATGCTTCCGATCATCAGCCGGTATGGATAGAGTTGGCCTGTTAAGCCAGGTGGTAATTCAAAAGAGGGAAAAGTCTTACAAAAATACGTTTGTTTTGTTAAAGGTATTTCAAGTTTTCCGTTATAGTGACATAGTTTTTAAATCAAACCATGGAGTTAATCATGTTCGATCATCAGGATGTGCTCGAGGAGCTGAATTCGCGTTTGCCGCTGAAGGATAAAATCGCCGGAGCGCATCGCGTGATCAAACAAAATTTCGATTTTGTCGCGCGCATTTCGGTGACGCTGTACGACTCGGGAACTTGCATTTTGAAAACATATCTCGATAGCAGCGGTGAAGACAATCCGATCCATAATTATCAGGTGCCGCTGGCTAAGGCGAAATCGCTCCAGGCGATATTGGAGAAAGGAAGGCCGCGGGTGGTCAACAATCTGGTGACGTTCGAACGAGGCAGGCAAGAGCATACCCGACGTATCGGGCGTCAGGGCTACGCGGCGAGTTATACCATGCCGATGTTTCATCGCGGGGAGTTTGTCGGTTTTCTGCTTTTTAATTCGTATCATCCCGATGTGTTTACCGAGAAGGTGCTCAGGGAATTGGATATTTTCGGTCACTTGATCGCGTTGCTGATTATCAACGAATTGACCACGGTCAGGGTCATGGGCGCGGCGCTTAAAACCACCAGCAAGATTACGCATATGCGCGATCCAGAAACGGGTAGCCACCTGGATCGTATGTCGCGTTTCAGCGGCTTGATCGCGCAATCGCTGGCGGAAAAATATCGCCTTGACGACGAATATATCGAGCATGTGTTCATGTTCGCGCCGCTGCACGACATCGGCAAAATCGGGATACCAGATAACATTTTGCTCAAGCCGGGGCCGCTCGATGCCGATGAAAAAGCGATCATGGATACGCATGCGCGCAAAGGCAGGGAAATGATCGACGATATTGTTTCAAACTTTGGTTTGGATGGCATTGAACATATCGATGTACTCAGAAACATCGCCGAATTTCACCATGAGGCGGTTAACGGCAGCGGTTATCCATGCGGCAGAACGAACGGGGATATACCGCTGGAGGCGCGCATCGTTGCCGTCGCGGATGTGTTCGACGCATTGACTTCGCGGCGGTCGTACAAGCAAGCTTGGAGCAACGAGCAGGCCTTCGATACGCTCAGGCAATTGGCCGGAGAAAAGCTCGATCTCGATTGCGTGAATGCCTTGCTGGAACGGCGTGAAGAAATCGAACACATTCAGAAATTGTTTCAAGAGGATTTTTATGGGTGACCGGAAAGCCCGTCGAGTAAGTTGCTTCACATATTTTTCACAGATATTGAGCTATTATCCGGGGAAAGCTCATATAATAACGTGCTAAGTAGGGTAATTCAGTGAGAGTGCTTGATTTTCAGGGCTCGTATCAAAAAGGGGGATGATGATGGCACCACGAATCGCACATGTTGACGACGATTCCGATATTCGCGAGGCGGTTCAGCGTATTTTATGCAAGCATGGCTACGAGGTCGACAGCTATCTATCGATGCAGGATTTTGTCGATTCGCTAAGGGATGACAAGAATCGCCCCGATCTGGCTATTCTTGACGTAATGGTTGAGTCCATGGATTCCGGTTTGACGACCTATGCGAAAATACATTCGAGTTATCCGCAGATCCAAACGATCTTTTTAACGTCGCTTGGCGATATGATCCGTCCTTATTTCGAAGACGGTTCACACGAATGGGTTTGTATCATGGAAAAGCCTGTCGAACCGATCAGCTTGCTGGGTATCATCAATGATCGCCTAAGAATGCAGGGAGAGGCTGCGCAGCAAGGTTAAGCCGCAATGGCGATTTCCGAGTTTTCCTGGAATAAATACGGCAGTCAGGCCGTACTGGTCGATTCGAATGGCGATCGGTTAAAACTCAGCGACGATGTTCTGGTCAGCAATATCCGCTGGTTTATCAAATTCCGCTGGATATTGATTGCCGGGTTGATTATCTTCGAACTGCTCATGCTGTTTGCAGCGGAAACACTCGCAAAACTGGGTGTTACCGAGCAGCAAAATTGGCCGATTGCGATCATTGCGATCTTAAGTCTTGCCAATGTCGCTTATCTGTATGCATTAGACCGTTGTCCCCCCAGTAAATACAATTCACCCACGATGAATCTATGGATGCAGATCGTTGTCGATCTGATCTGTTTATCCGTTGTGGTGCATTATATCGGCAGCACTTCCACGCCGATTTCCTTTTTCTACGTGCTGCATATCGCACTGGCCTGCATTTTTTTTTCGGCGCGCGAAAGTCTGTATGTGACCATACTGGTTTGCGTTATGGATGCCATCGTAATCCTGGTGGAGAATTTTCTGTTTACGCAGGATTCATTGATGACGCTGATAAAAAATCACCTGACGGCCGACAGTATTCACAGGGATGGTGCCTTGTTATGGATGTTTTTTCTCGATATTCTGTTTTTTACCGTGTGGTATGTCGTATCTCGGCTTTCTCTGATTGTGCGCACGCACGAGCGGCATCTGGTGGATGCTTACAAACAACTCAATCAAGCGCAAGTCGAGAAAGACCAATATGCGGTGCTGATGACGCATCAATTGAAATCGCCGTTGGATGCGATTCGTAGCCAGATCAATCTCATTACCGGTGGATATTGCGGCGATGCTTCGCCCGGCGTCATGGATGCGTTGGGTAAGATTAACCATCGCGCCCAAAATATGGGCGGCATGATTCTCGATTTGCTCAGGCTCGAGCGGTTGAAAGATACCTGTCTGGATACCGCGATTTTTGAATCGGTCAGCGTTAAGGACATACTGCAAAAATGCATCGAAAAACTGATACCGGTGGCCAATTCCAAAAATATCGCGTTGAATTTGTCGGGTGAGGATTTCAACTGCAAAGTCATTCCCGATCAGTTGGGAATTCTGCTGGAAAATATCATCGCCAATGCCATTGTTTATTCGCACAATAATGCTGTCGTCGAAATTTCATCGACAATAAACAGACACGATAAAAGCGCTGCCATTACCATTGCCGACCACGGCATTGGTATCGAACATAAAGACCTTCCCAATATTTTCAATGAGTATTTCTATTCGCCGCGCGCAGCATTGCACAATAAATCCACCAGCGGCATTGGGCTGTCGATTGTGAAAATCGCTGCGGAAAATAACCGGCTGAAAATCAAAGTCGCGAGCGAACCTGGTGCAGGCACTTCGTTTACTGTGGTTTTTGACGAGATTGAATTATCCGATGCGCAATCGGAAGTTCTGGAAACCTGATAGCCCTTCCTCGATCTTATTGCTGCCAATAACGGCGGTATAACCGCCGCCAGCGCTCGACAATTACCGCATTATCCGCAAAACGCACCGTGATGGCACCGTCGCTATCGCTGTGCAATAGTCGGCTGTTCCGGTCGCGATAGCGTGCCGCAATCGCTGCATTGGGATGATTGTAGCGATTCAAATAGCCCACAGTGAAAATTACCCACGCCGGATTTGCCGCTTGCACGAAAGCGTCGGTTGAGGATGTCCGGCTGCCGTGGTGCGGCGCGATCAATACGGTTGCCCGCAGCTTGTCCGGATCTCGCGCCAGCAGCGCCTGTTCGTCTTTCGCTTCGATGTCGGCGGGCAGCAATACGCTGCCATGCGACGTGGTGATTTTTAGCACGCAATTGTTGACGTTGGGCTGTCGCCTCGGATGCGAATAATCGTCCGGCAGCGGGTGCAGCATTTCAAACTGCACGCCGTCCCATGTCCATTGCTGGCCCGCATG
>JALRCN010000015.1 GCA_023257295.1 Nitrosomonas sp.
CCTCTGGGTATGCAGGTTTGTATTTCTGAGTCATCTTCCTTCTCCTTTACACATAATTTAATGTGTCCGTCAAAAGGGGACAACTCCAACTCCAGGGTGCCATTTTGAGGCAGGCTCTCAGGCGCTTCAAATCAAATCCCCATGTTTTATGCGTTATAATGTTTTTCTCTGTAATCAAATAAACAGATTCCATGACAACGATAGTTTCAGTAAGGCGAGGCCGTCAGGTTGCACTGGGCGGGGACGGTCAGGTGACATTGGGCGCTGTGGTAGCCAAATCAAGCGCGCGCAAAGTTCGCAGGCTTTATCACGATAAGATTCTGGCCGGGTTCGCAGGCGGTACGGCGGATGCTTTTACGCTCTTTGAGCGGTTCGAGGGCAAATTGGAAGCGCACCACGGCCATATCATGCGCGCAGCAGTAGAATTGGCCAAAGACTGGCGCACCGACCGGATTTTGCGCCGGTTGGAAGCGATGCTGGTCGTCGCCAACGAAGATGCGACGCTGATCATCAGCGGCGCAGGCGACATCATTGAGCCGGAGCTGGGCATTGCCGCAATCGGCAGCGGCGGCTCTTATGCGTTGGCTGCCGCGCGTGCGCTGCTGGAAAATACCGATCTGTCGTCGCAAGAAATCGTGAAAAAAGCGCTGACCATAGCAGGCGATATCTGCATTTATACCAACCAAGATCACATTATCGAAACCATCGATTGAGTTTTCATACCGAATCAAAATCATGTCACAAATGACCCCGCAGGAAATCGTCCATGAGTTGGACAAGCACATCATCGGCCAGGATTCGGCTAAGCGAGCGGTAGCGATCGCGCTGAGGAATCGCTGGCGTAGGCAGCAGATTGCCGATCCGTTGCGCCAGGAAATCACGCCGAAGAATATTTTGATGATCGGACCGACCGGTGTCGGCAAAACCGAAATCGCGCGCCGCCTGGCCAAGCTGGCGAATGCGCCGTTCATCAAGATTGAAGCGACCAAATTTACCGAGGTCGGTTATGTCGGGCGCGATGTCGATTCGATTGTCCGCGATCTGGCGGAAACGGCGATCAAAGAAGCCCGAGAAAAAGAGACGCGCAAGAAGCAGCCGCTGGCGGAAGATCGTGCGGAGGATCGCATTCTCGATGCGCTACTGCCTGCCGCGCGTGATTTCGGGTATCAAACCGCCAACGAGGATCACGATAGTGCAACGCGGCAAAAATTCCGCAAGAAATTGCGCGAGGGCGAACTGGATGATAAGGAAATTGAAATTGAAGTGGCCGCATCGCGCGCCAGCATGGAGATTTTTGCACCGCCCGGCATGGAAGATCTGACATCGCAAATCCAAGGCATGTTTCAGAATATCGGTGGGGAAAAAAAGAAAACCCGTAAGTTGACGATACGCGAAGCGAGAAAAGTTTTACTCGAAGAAGAAGCCGCGAAAATGGTCAACGACGAAGAGTTGAAGTTGGATGCGTTGCAAAATGTCGAACAAAACGGCATCGTGTTTCTCGATGAAATCGACAAAATCGCCAGTCGTGCGGGAAATACCGGCGGCGACGTATCGCGTCAAGGCGTGCAGCGGGATTTGCTGCCGCTGGTCGAAGGCACTACGGTGTCAACCAAGTATGGCATGATCAAGACCGACCATATCCTGTTCATCGCCAGCGGCGCGTTTCATATGTCCAAGCCGTCGGATCTGATCCCGGAATTGCAAGGCCGCTTCCCGATTCGCGTTGAACTGGCCAGCCTCAGTGTCAGCGATTTCGAGCAGATTCTGACCAATACCGATGCCTGCCTGACGCGGCAATACGAGGCCTTGCTTGCAACCGAAGGTATTCGATTGCGATTTGGGCAGGATGCGATCAAGCGCTTGGCGGAAATAGCATTTTCGGTCAACGGTAAAACCGAAAACATCGGTGCGCGACGGTTGCATACTGTGATGGAAAAATTGCTGGAGGATATTTCGTACCATGCATCGAAACACAGCGGCGAAACCATCGTGATCGACGCCGATTATGTCGACAAACGACTCAAGGATCTGTCGCAAAGCGAGGATTTGGCACGCTACGTGTTGTAACCGATAACGCGCCGCTTGCAAGTCAATTCAGTTTTTTCAATTGCTCATCCAGGCTGTCGCGTTTTGCGCTAAACGCGGACAGCCTTTCTTTTTCTTGCTCGACAACGTTGCCGGGTGCGCGTTCGACGAAACTCGGGTTCGATAGTTTCGCTTGCGCTTTGGCGATTTCCGTATCGATGCGCGCAATTTCCTTGCTCAACCGTTCACGCTCGGCGGCGGCATCGACTTCGATTTTCAGCATCAACTTGAAATCTTTCACGATCGATACCGGCGCATCGGCAGTGGGCAAATCGCCGGATTGAATGTCCATGCTACTCAGTTTAGCCAATGCAACCAGATACGGCGCAAAATTCGCCAACGCTTGCCGGTCGCCGGATACCAACAGCGGCGCTTTGAGTGCGGGCGATAGATTCATTTCACCGCGCAAGGTGCGGCAAGCGTTTACCATGTCTTTGAGCAACTGAATGTTTTCGTTTGCGGCCTGATCGATTTTTGTCGAATCGGCAATCGGATAAGGTTGTGTCATGATGCTGCTGCCTTGTTTTCCCGCCAATGGCGCGACTTTCTGCCACAGCTCTTCCGTGATGAACGGAATCACCGGATGCGCGAGCCTGAGCATCGTTTCCAGGACGCGCACCAGCGTCCGGCGCGTGGCGCGTTGCACCGCTTCTTCAGAAGAATTCAATTGCACTTTGGCCAATTCAACATACCAATCGCAATACTCATCCCATACCAATTCGTAGAGTTCGCGCGCGACCAGATCGAAACGGTAATTGGCGAAAGCCTGTGCGATGGCAAGCTCGGCTTGCTGCAGGCGGCTGACGATCCAGCGATCCGCTGCCGAATATGTTAACGGCAATGCCTCATCCAATACGGTGTCCTTGCCTTCGCAATTCATCAGCACATAGCGCGTCGCGTTCCACAATTTGTTGCAGAAATTGCGGTAGCCTTCGCAGCGTTGCATATCGAATTTGATATCGCGTCCGTGCGATGCCAGGCTGGCGAAAGTGAAGCGCAGCGCATCGGTGCCGAAGGCCGGAATGCCGTCGGGAAAATGCTTGCGAGTATTCTTCTCGATCGATTCGGCTTGCTTCGGATTCATTAAGCCGGTGGTGCGTTTGGCGATCAAATCCGGCAATGCGATACCGTCGATCAAATCGAGCGGATCGAGCACATTGCCTTTGGATTTGCTCATTTTCTGGCCTTCGGCGTCCCGAATCAAACCATGCACATAGACGTGCTTGAAGGGAATCTTGCCGGTGATGTGCTTGGTCATCATCACCATGCGCG
>JALRCN010000208.1 GCA_023257295.1 Nitrosomonas sp.
GACGTTCGTCGCTGGCCAGCCAGACGCCGATGTCTTTGCGCTGTTGCAGTGTCTCGCGCTGCGCTTGCCATACTTTGAGCGGCACGATGACTTTGCCTGCGGCAACAGCTACGCTTTCCGCAGTTTCGTGTTCTTGCAGCCGCAATACAATCCAGTCGTCGGCAACAATGGTTTTGTTTTTAATGATCATATATCGATTAGAACCTGGGTGAATAGTAAGGAACGTCGTGCTGTGCAGGTGTCACGATGTGCTTGTCGGCGGTTTCTTCGTCCTGAGCGATGAAGTCGGTCGCGTAGACATGATCTTTGAACGGCGCATGACCGATACGGCGCACCGTATCGATAAAGCGCTCGGCTTCGATGCGTTCGCGCAGATACACATGGATCAGGCGTTCGATGACTTCCGGCACTTGATGGAACGTGAACGACGGGCCGATGATTTTACTGATCGAGCTGTCGTTGCCTTCCGCGCCACCGATCGACACCTGATACCACTCGTCGTGATCTTTCTTTTCCACGCCGGTGATACCGATATTGCCGATATGATGTTGTCCGCAGGCATTGACGCAGCCGGAGATATTCAGCGTGATCTCGCCGATATCGTTTTGATAATCCAGATCCTCGAAGCATTCGGCAATCAGCTTCGCCAGCGGTATCGAGCGCGCATTTGCCAAGGTGCAGAATTCAGCGCCGGGACAGCTGATGATGTCGGTCAGCATGCCGATGTTCGGCGTGGTGAATTCATGTGCGCTGGCTTCCTGCCACAGGTTGATCAAATCTTGCTGCTTCACATCCGCCAGCACCAGGTTTTGTTTATGCGTGATGCGCAATTCGCCGAAACTGTAGCGATCCGCCAAATCGGCGACAGCGTCCATTTGCTCCGCTGTGGCGTCCCCGGGCGCTTCTCCCGGTTTCTTCAACGACAATACCACAATGGCATAGCCTGGCACGCGGTGCGGTTTGATGTTGTGCGCGAGCCAGTTGGAGAAAGAACGGCTGTCCGCCTTGAATTCATTCAGTTTCGAATCGCAATCGGGCAGCGTTTCATACGCCGGATCGGTAAAGAACGAAGCGACGCGATTGATTTCCTCGGCGGTCAGCGTGCCCGGACCGTCCTTGAGATCCACCCAATCGGCTTCGACCTGACGGCGGAATTCGTCGATACCCAGCGCCTTGACCAGAATCTTGATGCGCGCTTTATATTTGTTATCGCGGCGGCCATATTGGTTATACACGCGCATGATCGATTCGATGTAAGTCAGCACATGCCGCCACGGCAGGAATTCGCAAATCTCGCTGCCGATGATTGGGGTGCGTCCCAATCCGCCGCCGACCAACACGCGAAAACCGATCTCGCCTTGTGTGTTTTGAGTAACCGACAAACCGATGTCGTGCGCATAAACTGCAGCGCGATCTTCCTTTGCGCCGCTGATGGCGATCTTGAATTTGCGCGGTAGATAAGCAAATTCCGGATGGAACGTGCTCCACTGGCGCAGGATTTCCGCGTAAGGACGCGGATCGATGATTTCATCGTGCGCAACACCGGCGAATTCGTCCGATGTTATGTTGCGGATACAGTTACCGGAGGTTTGGATGCCGTGCATTTCTACCGATGCGAGATCTGCCAGGATATCTGGCGTATCTTCCAGTTTCAGCCAATTGAACTGAATATTCTGGCGCGTGGTGAAATGCCCGTAGCCGCGGTCGTATTTGCGTGCGATATGCGCGAACATGCGCATTTGCTCGGATGAGATCAAACCGTACGGTACCGCGATACGCAGCATATAGTCGTGAATTTGCATATACAACCCGTTTTGCAAGCGCAAAGGTAGAAACTCCTGCTCTTTCAATTCGCCGGAAAGGCGGCGGCGCACCTGATCGCGGTACTGTTTGACGCGCTCGTCCACAATGGTTTGGTCGTATTCATCGTAGCGATACATAGTGGTTTCCTTGCTGTTGATTCGGAATGTAAGGATGCAGCGGGATTATTCGCCGCTATACCGCTTCGATACCGGCAGCTTCAACGCGGCATCGAGCGGGAATTTGGCACCGTATTTCATGATGTGGTCGACATCGTCGTCTTCGTCATGCCGCAATGCCATGCCGATATAAGCGTGCTCGCCGGTTTCGCCCACCACGATGCCGATGCGCCCGCCGCAGCCGTTAAACCAAGTTACTTGTTTCGGCTTGTTCTCAATATTCGTACTCATTCATTTTCCTTGTTTCCCTGGTGCTGCTAGTTATTTATGGGTACTTCTATAAATCCAAATTTCGTCACAACATTTTGTTGCTCACAAAAAATGTTTCCTTACATATCAATTATATGCTGCGTCACCATTTTTTGCTTGCGCCTCGTTTTGTTTGGAACTTTGAATTTTTAGAAGTGCCCTTATTATTGTTTCAACCTGCAATCGTTCATTTTTCGAGGT
The DNA here is from genome assembly GCA_023257295.1 of Nitrosomonas sp. GTDB lineage: Bacteria > Pseudomonadota > Gammaproteobacteria > Burkholderiales > Nitrosomonadaceae > Nitrosomonas. The sequence continues at coordinate 2,430 of JALRCN010000208.1, forward strand.
TGAAAACCGCAATCCGGTATTCTATCAAAAAAACCTTGCGGCAATTGTTCCGTCAATCCGGTGACATATAAAAGCGCGCACTATTTTTTTTAGCGGCAAGCATAATATCAATATCGATTTATAATTCAAAATAATATTGTGTTAGATTTATATAACCATTCATTATTTCCAAACACCATGAAACTACAACAACTACGCTATCTTTGCGAAACGGCCCACCAGAATATGAATTTATCGAGAGCGGCAAAAGCATTGCACACCTCGCAACCGGCCATTAGCAAACAAATTCAGATGCTTGAGGA
>JALRCN010000213.1 GCA_023257295.1 Nitrosomonas sp.
AAAGAAACCGAATTTCGTTTTAATCATCGTCGTGATAATCTTTATCTTGCCGTTCTCAAATTATTACGCCTAAACCCGCTTTAACTTCCTAAGACCCTACTTTTAATAGCGTTTTATTGTGCGCGGTCGTCTTTGTTGGTCTGGTGATTTATATTAGGAAAATGCTGAATAATTCGGAGAGCACGATGAGATGCAAGTAGATGGAGCATGGGAAATGAGGCAATATCATAGTGATAAGCAAGTTTTCGAGCGATATCCAATGCAGCGGATCGCTTGCGCAGCCGATTATTCAGTGTTTCCTTAGCGTTAACAGGCTACATGGACTCTCTTATCAACGCAAGGTTCTAACTTCTAATTACGGAACTATATACGGAGCATCAATACGGCCTTGTTGAAAGTTAGAGTTCGTCCGATCGGTCGATTGAAAGTTCGGAGCGAGTTTTGACGCTATATTGCGTGTAAATGATGATCCTTGGTTTTAAAAATACCGGCTTCGGTAACGATAAATTGCATTGCGATGTCGTGTGGTTGCGGATAAATATTTTCCAGTCGTTGCATTTCAAACGCTACCCCGATGGTCAGCGGTTGTCGCGGATAAGTCGCCAGCGTGCGATCGTAATAACCGCTGCCGTAGCCAAGTCGGTAACCTTGTTGATCGAATCCCACCATTGGAACAATGACGGCGTCCAATTTGACGATTTTCGTCTCATTTGGCACCGGGATATCGTAAGCACCTATTTTCATCGGCGTATCCGGCGACCATTCACGGAAATACAACGGTTCGTTTTTTGCGGCCACTTCCGGCAATGCGAGTGTAACGCCTTGCTGCAATAAACATTGAGCCATCGGTCGCGGATCGTATTCGCCGCGAAACGGCCAATAGATACCAACAATCCTGTTTTGTAGTTGAAATCCGTGCATCAGATGATGGGAAATCGACTGACTCCACTGTACATGCATCGTTTGCGGAATAGCTTCTCGCGCTGCGATTAGTTGTTGGCGTTGATTTTTTTTCCATTGCGACAAATTATCCATAATGCTTGGCAAAAGTTTGTTTCAGCAATTTCCGCACCGGAGCCGGAATACCTTGCTCCAATGCATCGACAGGGCTTATCCAGGTCAATTGGGGATGCGGCTCAACGGTATCCGAAATCACATGAAGCAATTGCGGATAGATGCGTAATTTGAAGTGGGTGAATTGGTGATTCAGCACAGGTAATTCGATGGGTGGTTGAACGGTGAGCTTCAAATTATTTCGGCAATAGTGGACGGGATCGATTCCGGTTTCGATCTCCGGCGGACACCATAATGCGCCCCATATCCCTTTCGGTGCGCGTTTTTGCAATAACAATTTTTGCTGCTGCAGCAGCAAAAGCATGACGGTTTCCTTTTGCGGCAATGGCTTTCGTTGCTTGGGCACGGGCAATTGATCCACGCATCGATTCCGATAAGCGATGCACTGTTGCTGCAATGGACAAACATGGCATCGCGGCGAATTGCGGATACAAACGGTAGCGCCGAGATCCATCAACGCTTGCGTGTAAGTTTCGATATTTCCCAGTCTGCAATCGGCAGGCAGCGCCGCTTCCGCTTTCTTCCATAGCAGCGACACTGTTTTAGTTTCGTCTAAGAATCCGTCGATACCGAAATAGCGCGCAAAAACCCGTTTTACGTTACCGTCCAGAATCGCTTCGCGTTTGCCGAAAGCAAACACGGCAATTGCGGCGGCAGTGGAACGTCCGATTCCCGGCAATTGCTCGATTTCCGTCCGTGTGCTGGGAAATTGCCCGCGACGATGTTGCATGATGTGCCGGGCGGCCAAGTGTAAATTACGTGCACGGGAGTAATAACCAAGACCGCTCCACAGCGCCAATACCGCATCAAGGGGCGCTTCGGCAAGGCTGCGAATAGTCGGAAATTCGCGCAGGAAACGCGTGTAATAGGGGATAGCGGTCGTTACTTGTGTTTGTTGCAGCATAATTTCCGACAGCCAAATCGCGTAAGGATCGCGAGTATCCTGCCAAGGCAAATTGTGGCGGCCGAACCGGCCATGCCAATGGATGAGTTGCTGTGCGATAAACGGCAGCATGCGGCGGGCTATCGATGACCGGTATCTTTAATCGAAAATGACTTCGCGGAATTTGGCATTCGGCGTCAGAACTTCCATTCTTGCGAGCCGGATTAATTCTATTTGTTGCTTTCCGTCGTTATCGATGATCAGACATTCGCGCTTTTCCGCCGAATTGATAATATCGATGGCTTTTCCTTCAATAACTTGTCCGTCTTTCAAAAAAAGTTTGAGGCGATAACCATACATGCAAACAACTTCGACAAAATCATGGAGTTCGCATGAGATTGCATTTTCTGTCATAGGTGTGCATCCTTCAAATTGTAAAGTGCATATACTATACACGATCCTAAATGGCGTCAGGTTTGCTGGATATAAGAAGGATCGGATCTTAAAATGAGTAATTTGATATGATTGCCGCATGCTGAGATAAACAAGGCATTTGTATTTGTTAATACTGCGAGAAACCTTCAATGCAACAACGACTCATCATACGTAAATGAATCTGCAGAGAATTTGCACGATCATTCAGTAAATGTTGCCACCGATCGTTGTTCGGGAATGCTTGCTTGCCATTTCAATGTTTTCTGGATGACATTTACCAGGGCGACAGAATTGTTGTATTCGCCGTGCACGACATAGATTTTCTCAGGCATTTGCTTGAAGTTGCTTAACCAGTGGATAAGATCGGCTTGATCGGCATGTGCCGATAAGCCGCCAATGGTGTAAATAGAGGCTTTTACCGGGATTTCCTGACCGAAAATTTTGACGTGCTTGGCACCGTCGACCAAGCGCCTGCCCAGTGTGCCTTCGGCTTGAAATCCGGTAATCAGGATGCTGCATTCGCGGCGGGAGAGGTTATATTTAAGATGGTGTTTAATGCGCCCGGCGTCGCACATGCCGCTGGCGGAAATGACGATGATGCCGTGTTTGATTTGATTGAGCATCATCGATTCTTCAATATCCTGCACAAAATGGATGCGCGGTTTATGTCCGTTGCTATTCATCCAGCGTAATGCCTCGGAAGCTTCCTTATCGAGCAACGCCATATGCTGCAGTGTGATTTCGGTCGCTGCGTGTGCCATGGGCGAATCGACGTATATTTCCATATCGCCTAATTTGCCTTTTCGGTGTAAATCAACCAATAAAAACAGCAAGTCCTGCGTACGGCCTACGGTAAAAGCCGGGATGATGATATTGCCGCGTTTGCGGTTCAATGTGTCGTTGACGGCGAAAACCAATTCATCGATGGTGTCCGCCATGCTGCGATGCAGTCGATTGCCATACGTAGATTCGATCAACAGAATATCGGCCTGCTGGATTAGGGTAGGGTCGCGCACTACCGGGTGACCGGGTTTGCCGAGATCGCCGGAGAAGACAATTTTTTTGTAGCCCGATTGCTTCTTGATCCACAGCTCGATAATGGCAGAACCTAGAATATGCCCGGCATCGCGAAAACAACAGCGTATGGACGGATGCGGCATGATGTCGGTATCGTAACTCACGGGGAGCAATTGTTTTAGCAGCGCTTCCGCTTGAGTGACCGTATACAACGGAGCGAGATCCGGTGCCGATCGGACGCGCTGGCGCGATTTATTGCGCCATTCGATTTCTTTTTCCTGAATAAACGCGCTGTCCTTCAGCATGACTTGCAGCAAATCGGCAGTGGCCGACGTGCAATAAACCGGGCCGCGAAAACCCCATGCGCTGAGGCGCGGCAGCAAGCCGGAATGATCGATATGCGCATGCGTCAATAACACGAAATCGATGGTTTTGGGGTCGAAGGTAAAAGCGGTGCGGTTTTTTTTATCCGCTTCGCGTCCGCCCTGGAACATGCCGCAATCGACCAGAAAGCGTACATTTCCGGTCTCGATCAGATAGCTGGAGCCGGTTACTTCACCGGCCGCGCCCAAGAAAGTCAATTGCAGGGTGGTCATGGTTTATGCGCTCAGCGTATCGAGAATATGTAACGTGCCGTCGATCAGCAAATCCATTTCCGGTTCTTCGATGACATAGGGAGGCATGAAATAAACGGTTTTTCCCAGCGGGCGCAACAGCAATTGATGTTGCAGGCCGGCTTGAAAGCAGGCCGTGGCAAAATCTTGCAGGGCGGTGTCTACCTCAAAAGCCCAGATCATGCCGCAATTGCGGAAATTCCTGACTCTACCGTGTGTTGCAAGTTTTGCGGCAATTCGGTTCAAATAAGTCGCTTTTGTTTTATTGGTTTCGATGATGTTGTCTTGCGCGAAAATATCCAGTGAAGCCAGCGCGGCGCGGCAAGCCAATGCATTGCCGGTATGCGAATGAGAATGTAAAAAAGCGCGTGCAACATTGTCATCGTAAAATGCCTGATAAATCGTGTCGGTGGTCATGGTTACCGACAACGGCAAGTAGCCGCCGCTTAAGCCTTTCGACAGACACAGGATATCCGGTGCGATATCAGCTTGATTGCAAGCGAATAGGGTACCGGTGCGGCCAAAGCCGACCGCGATTTCGTCCAGGATCAAGTGCACTTGGTATTGATCGCACAGCGTTCGGGCGCGTTGCAGATAAACAGGGTGATGCATGCCCATTCCGGCCGCTCCCTGAACCAGCGGTTCGAGAATGAACGCGGCAGTGTGCGCATGATTTTTCGCCAGGTAATGGTCCAAAGCATCCGCCGCGCGCAGCGCGTAAGCTTCAGCGGATTCCCCGGTCTCGGCATACCGCCAATCGGGCGTTGGCACATGCGTGCAAGGCCGCAGCAAAGGCGCATAGGTTTGTTTGAAAATGGCGACATCGGTGACCGATAGCGCGCCCAAGGTTTCGCCGTGATAATCGTTTTGCAAGCTGATAAAGCTGTTTTTTTGCGGTTTACCGCACAGTTGCCAGTAGTGAAAGCTCATTTTTAGCGCGATTTCGATCGCCGATGCGCCGTCGCTGGCATAGAAGCAATGGCCGAGCGATCCGGGAGTGATTTGCTTGAGCCGCTCGGATAAAGCGACCACCGGTTCATGCGTAAAACCGGCCAGCATGACATGTTCGATTTTCTCGAGTTGATCGCGGATGGCTGCATTGATGGCGGGATTGCTGTGACCGAACAAGTTGACCCACCACGAACTGATGGCATCGAGATAGCGATTGCCAGCATCGTCGTAAAGCCACACGCCTTTGCCGCGCACGATGGGGACGAGCGGGTAGGTTTCGTGTTGTTTCATTTGCGTGCAGGGATGCCAGACCGCTTGCAGACTGCGCCGATCGAGTTGCGATGAAGCAGATTGAGTGGAATTAATTCGCGTCATGGGCAATGCCGGTAGGGTTGGTCATATTCGAACCATTGTAAATGCGTTTGTCGTGATTATCACAATTCCTTCACAATAGCCGTGCTAGACTCAAATCGTATCTTCCTGAATGTTAAATTTATCAACGCCTACGGGCGTTGTTTTTTTATCCAAAATCCGCCGCTGTGGATGAAGATGTTTTTAATATTGATCGTGAAAACCCTGTTTTGCTTGTAACGCCTCAGCATAAATTGATCGACGTTGATCATTGGGAGGACTGCTAGTTAAAAGCGCTTCATCCCCAAGGGTCGCGCCGCCGTCCGGCGCGAAGGACATGCCCGGCGCAGCCGGGCATACTGTCCGAACCCTAACACCGAAGAAACTTCGCCCCTGATACCTCTTATTGCCGAGCAGATTTTTGCAGTTCTTAGCGGTTTTGGCCTCACCAAGTCGGATAAATCTGGTAACTGGTCGATGAGATTTTCTATAGAAATCTCATTATCATGGAAAGATCAATATTTTCAAGAGTATATGCAATAGCCACCCAGGCAAAAAACACCGGAAGCGTAACATTAATCCAGAAATATTTTTTATCAATAGTTATGGTATCGTCTAAAATCTCTTTTTGCTCAGCATACATTTCGTTTAATCTATTGAAGCGTTCAGAATTGGTTACTTTATTACCTGATAAGAAATTGAATGTATAGGTAATGTCCTTCCAATATCTTAGGTATGCATCAAATAATTTTGATCGTTTTGAATGGATTTTCATATCCCAATCATATTCATCAAAATGTTCGAGCTTCGATTTGCTTTTTTCGAGTTTAACTCTAAACTTTTTTATGTCTTTATTAAGAGAATTGATAGTTAATTCTAAAAAAGATTCATGTGATTTTATTTGTTTTTTGAAGTCTTGTGATTTACCACGAAGCTCACCGATTTCATTGTCCTCTACAATAACGTGGGACTGTGCGTCATATTGTTGATCTTTTTTTTCAGCGAGAAGACGATTATTGATTTCAACGGATAATTTCAACCAGAAGTGCTGTTGAATTTTTAAGATATTGATATTTTTCTGAACAATGTCGCTAAACTTGTACAGTCTGTCATGGTTCATTTTCCTTGCAAGGCTCTGTATTTTGTAATCGAGATTAACCCGAAGTATATATATAATGGACATTACGAAAATAAAAACCACATACCAAAATAGAAAAACATCATTTACATGAACATTAATATCGCCGATCTTTATCTGATCAATATTAAAAAGCACAAATGTAATGATCGAAAGTGATGCACTTAGTAGCACTGTTTGATATTTGTACGTTTCGGGTTTGAGTGGCGAATCTGTTATTCTTACCAAATATTCTGCAACTTCGTTGTATATACGATAAAAATCATCTTCCGACACCAGATTTTTATCTAAAAATATAGAAGGAAATTGTTCTCTAATGGAATTCTCCAATCTTGTTTTATTATTTATAGCCATATATTAATTTCTTGATGATTTAAATGCAGCTAATTTATTGTGTATTGATCTGGTGTTATGATTCGAGTGATGCGGAATAAATCGATCAAGCGCCGATATTACCGCTATGCTGCAGCAGAAAAAAAACGCCTGCTTGATTCAGGCGTTGATGCGGAAGAATTGCGGTTGCTTTGCCGGTCTCTAGCTAGCCGGTGGAATATACACGCAAAAAAACACTTAGAAACTTATCGTAGGAAGATGACACAAAATTCCGAATTAGCCTGTAATAATAGGCAATCCAATTGCCAATAATTTGTATTATGTTAAATGAATGGTCACAATCACTTCAGAAGCTCGAGAAATTTCTAAAGTCTTTCTATAAGCTTCTAATCGGTTATCGGCTCTCTTATTTCTAAGATTCGAAAGATGCCGACATAATAATCGAATTTCTTCATTATCGACACCTGCTTCTAGCAGGCGTTTTTTTCTGCTGCAGCATAGCGGTAATATCTGCGTTTAATATTCTTTTTGCGATGGTACCGGATAAACCAATAAAGATTTTGAAGTTTAGAAAAATCAGGCATGATCTATTTCAAGAATTAAGTGTAAGAAATCTTAGGGTTGTTTACATAGAGGTTGTTTACATAGAGGTTGATTAAAATAAGCGTTGAGTTACTGTTACGCGGGGCAAATTCCTGGAGTCTGGCTCGTTTGAGTACGTCATATATCGTGGGGCGGCTGACGCGGAAGCGTTCCGCCAGTTGCGTTACCTTCCAGATTCGGGTTTGGTCCGGCTGATCATGGGCGCCATGGCGACCACGCCGATCAC
>JALRCN010000005.1 GCA_023257295.1 Nitrosomonas sp.
AAATCACCCTATCGTTAACAGCACTGATAATATCCAATGTTGCGTCGGCTTCTGCGGGGCTCGCAGCCAGCTTGGTCGTCGACGAGGTTTTGATCATGCGCTCCATTTCCAAGCCGATGGTATGCCCGTCGGGTGCGTTGACGTACATCGACTTGAACGGCAATGCGGAAATTTGCCCGCGCAGCTTAAAACCGCAAGCCGTCAGGAGCAATAGCACGACCAAGATAAAGATTTGCTGTTTACGAAGTTTCATGATGATTATGGAAAACGTTATACGACAATATTGATCAGTTTACCGGGCACGACGATGATTTTCTTGATTGCCTGCCCTTCGATAAATTTCCGTACATGCACGTCATCGAGCGCAGCCTGTTCCACCGCTTCTTTCGCAGCATCTTTGGCGACATTGATCTGACCGCGCAATTTGCCGTTGACCTGCACCATCAGTTTGATTTCATCTTGCACCATCGCTGTGTCATCGGCTTTCGGCCACGGTTGGCTGGACAATTCGGTGCCGGGTTTCAGTTCGTGCCACAGCGCATGGCAAATATGCGGCACAATCGGCGACAGCAGCACCACGATACTTTCCAGCGCTTCCTGCATCAGATTGCGGCTGACGGGATCGGTATCCTGGCATTTCGCCAAACCGTTCATCAATTCCATCACAGCGGCAATCGCGGTGTTGAAGGTATGCCTGCGTTCCAGATCGTCGGTGACTTTGGCAATGGTTTGATGCAATTGCATGCGCAACGCTTTCAATTCCGCCGATAAAGCAGCATGCAAAGCAGGATCGACCTTGATCGCGCCGTGCTGCAAATGCGTATAAGCTTGTCGCCACAAGCGTTTCAAAAAACGGTGTGCGCCGTCGACACCGGCATCCGCCCATTCCAATGTTTGCGTCGGTGGACTGGCGAACATCATGAACAGCCGCGCGGTATCGGCACCGTATTCTTCCACCAGTTTCTGCGGATCGACGCCGTTATTCTTCGATTTCGACATGGTGCCGATGCCGCCGGATTCGACCGGTTGATTATCCGCCAGCAGAATCGCACCGCAGCGCTTGCCCTGCTCGTCATACTGAATCTGCACCTCGGATGGATTGTAGTAAGCGATGCGTCCGCTGCCGGTTTTGCGGAAAAATATTTCGTTCAGCACCATGCCTTGCGTCAGCAGATTGGTAAACGGCTCGTCCAATTTCAGCAAACCGAGGTCGCGCATCACCTTGCTCCAGAAACGCGAATACAGCAAATGCAGAATGGCGTGCTCGATCCCGCCGATATATTGATCCGCCGGCAACCAGTAATTGGCGCGCTCGTCGGTCATGGCCTTTGTTTGATCCGGACAGGCATACCGCGCGTAATACCACGATGAATCGACGAACGTATCCATGGTGTCGGTTTCGCGGCACGCGGGCTTGCCGCATTTCGGGCAAGCACATTCGTAAAACGACGGCGTTTTGCCCAACGGATTACCGGAACCATCCGGCACCAGATCCTGCGGCAACACCACTGGCAACTGATCGTCCGGCACCGGTACCACGCCGCAACCGGCGCAATGAATCAGCGGAATCGGACAGCCCCAGTAACGCTGACGCGAAATGCCCCAGTCGCGCAAACGGAATTGCACACGTTTGTTGCCCAAGCCTTTCTTCGTTAATGCAGCAGCAACCGCATCCACCGCAGCCTGGAATTCCAATCCGGAAAATTCGCCGGAATCAAAAGTAATACCGTGTTCGACATAGGCTTCGGTCAGCGGTAGCGCCAGATCGCCATCAACCGGTTTGATCACCGCTTGAATCGGCAATCGGTATTGGGTCGCAAACGCAAAATCGCGTTCGTCGTGCGCCGGAACCGCCATCACCGCGCCTTCGCCGTAGCCCATCAACACGTAATTGGCCACCCATACCGGCAATTTTCTACCGTTGAGCGGATGAATGACAAACAATCCGGTATCCATGCCCTTCTTTTCCTGCGTTGCCAAATCAGCTTCCTTGGCAGAACCGAGCTTGCATTCGTGGATGAACGACTGCAATGCCGGATTGTTTTTTGCGGTGTGCAATGCAATCGGATGTTCGGCAGCAACGGCGACATAGGTCGCGCCCAGCAAGGTATCCGCGCGCGTGGTAAACACTTTAAGATCCTGCGGCGTACCGGATGCGCCATCGGCGGGAAAGGTGATATCGACGCCGTAACTTTTGCCGATCCAATTGGCTTGCATGGTTTTGACCCGTTCCGGCCAGCCGTCCAGCGTATCCAGCGCGCTCAGCAATTCATCGGCGTACTGCGTTATTTTCATGTAATACATCGGGATTTCGCGCTTTTCCACCAGTGCGCCGGTGCGCCAGCCGCAGCCGTCGATGACTTGCTCGTTCGCCAATACTGTCTGATCGACCGGATCCCAGTTGACCGTGCCGGTGGTTTGATATGCCAAACCCTTTTCCAGCATGCGCAAAAATAACCATTGGTTCCAACGATAATAGCTTGAATCGCAAGTTGCGATCTCGCGATCCCAATCGATGCTCAATCCCAGACTTTTCAGTTGCTTGCGCATATACGCAATGTTATCGTACGTCCATTTGGCCGGAGACACGTTGTTTTGCATCGCCGCATTTTCCGCCGGCAAGCCGAACGCATCCCACCCCATCGGCTGCATCACGTTATAGCCCTGCATGCGCCGGTAGCGCGACAGCACGTCGCCGATGGTGTAATTGCGCACATGCCCCATGTGCAGTTTGCCGGATGGATACGGAAACATCGACAAACAATAATATTTCGGCTTGCCTGGAATTTCGGTTGCTTTAAAAGCGTCGGTCCGTTCCCAATATTGCTGTGCGGCTTTTTCGATTTCCTGGGGGTGATATTTTTCTTGCATAGAGATTTTTTTCTGTAAATTGAACAATTATACTGCTAACCGGCAAGCCAAGTCTCTTTCAAAACTAACGAATCCGAAGGAATAATGGGAATTTACCCTGCACCGTACCGCCTCTTTTGTCTTTTTATCAGTATGTGGGTTAGCTTCATCGGTTCCAGCGCGATGGCCGACGACCTTCGCTCCAGCGGTGAAAATCGCGGCATCGGCGCTTTAGGCCGTATCGAACCGCGCTCCCGGGTTATCAAGGTTTCTCACAACGCAGGCCCCGAAGGCGCTCGGGTGCAGCAATTGTTTACGCAAGAAGGCGATCCGGCAAAACAGGGTGAGAAACTGGCCGTACTTTCGGATCATGCAAAAAAACAAGCCGAAGTTGACGCAGCCAAAACCCAAGTAAAAGTCCTCGAAGCGCGTCTGGCAGTCGAGAAAACTTCGCTGGCTTTCAATAAAAAAGAACACTTGCGCTATCAATCGCTCGAACAAAGCTCCGCCGCAAGCGCTTCGCTTGCCGACGCCAAACGTCTTGCGTTTGAGCAATCCGAAGCGATCATAAAACGCTTGTCGGCTGAAATCGCCAACGCACAATCCAAACAAAAAATCGCCGAAGCCGAGTTGGAAAACGTATTCATTCATGCGCCGATTACCGGTACCGTGCTAAAAATCCTGACCCATCCGGGAGAACGGATAAAAGACAGCGGGTTATTGGAAATGGCGGACTTGACGCAACTCGATGTCGTCGCCGAAATCTACGAATCGGATTTACTCAACATAAAACCGGGACAAAAAGCCCGGATCGAAGCAACCGGATTTAAGCGCACTTATGCCGCCGAAGTCAGGGAATTGGGATTTCAAGTCAGAAAGAACGACTTGAACGATACGGACCCCTTGGCCGATATCGATAATCGCATCGTCGAAGTGCGCCTCACGCTGGAACCGGAAGCGGTGGATGCGCTGCGGCATCAAATCTTCCGTCAAGTCAGAGTGCGGATTGAGCCATGAATTTTATTTCGTGGTGTTATTTTCCTGCACGCCTAGCGTGGCGGCAGTTAATCTTCGATCGAACCAAGTTGACAGCAGCGATTTCCGGCGTCATGTTTGCCTGCGTACTGGTATTTATGCAATTGGGATTCAAAGATTCCCTTTATGACAGCGCCATATCCGCGCCGGTAAAATTAAATGGCGACTTGTTCTTGATGCATAAACAGGCGGAAGCAATGTGGCGTCCGGCAAAATTCCAACGCCGGGAACTGATGCGAGTGCTGGGACACCCCGCCGTAATGGAAGTAACGCCGCTCTATTTGGCTTTGGCATCATTCAAGAATATCGAAACCGACGTCAAAAGAACGCTCATGGTATACGGCTTCGATCCGGATTCGCACATATTTAACGTGCCCGAGATCAATAACCATCGAAACGAGCTGCGGTTAAAAGATACCATTTTATTCGATGAATATTCCCGTCCGGAATTCGGACCGATACGTCAATTGGTCGCAGCCGGACGCAACATCACCGAAATAAACGACTACAAAATCAGCGTTGCCGGGGTGTTTCAATTGGGGGTATCCTTTGCCGCCGACGGCAATGTCGTTACCAGCGATCTGAATTTTATGCGCATTTTCCCCAATCGGAACCATAATATGACCGATATGGGGATCGTCAAGCTCCATCCCGGCTCGTCGATACCGCAAGTGCAAGCAGAATTGCGCCTGCAACTCAATCCGTTTATCGATATTTTCACGTACGAAGAATTGCTGCGGCGCGAAAAAGATTACTGGGCAAACATGGCGCCGATTGGATTCATTTTCGGATTCGGCACGATCATGGGATTGGTCGTCGGCCTCGTGATCGTTTATCAGATTCTTTTTACCGATATCGCCAATCTGCGTTACGAATTCGCCACCCTGAAAGCCATGGGATATGAGCACGACTACTTTATCCGAGTCGTATTCGCTTCGGCCTTTTTCCTTGCAGTGTTGGGGTTTATTCCCGGTCTGATGCTATCCGTCGCCTTATACCACTTGGCCGAATCGCAAATTTACATGCCCATGCCGATGTCTCCCAACAAAGTGATTACCGTATTTATGTTTATTCTCTCAATGTGTACCATGGCGGGGTTTCTGGCGATTCATAAACTGAAAGCCGCCAATCCGGCGGATATGTTCTGATGTCCAAAATAATCGACGTACGTCATCTGAATTTCAGTTTCGGCAGCGGCGAAATGGAAAGGCCGGTTTTAAAGGATGTATCGCTATCGATTGAAAAAAGCGAGATCGTTCTCATGACGGGACCGTCCGGCTCTGGAAAAACAACCTTTCTAACCATTGTCGGCGGCTTGCGCCAAGCCTCTTACGGCAGCGTAACCGTCCTCGACCGGCAACTCATCGGTAGCACGGAACAGGTAAAAATCCAAGTCCGTCAACAAACCGGATATATTTTTCAGCAGCATAATTTGCTCAAAGCACTCACCGCACTGCAAAACGTCAGTATGGCACTGGAAATGCACGACACAATGACAGAGCGGCAAAGACTCGACAAAGCTGCGGAGATGCTGATTGCCGTCGGGCTTGGCGATCATATGAATCATAAGCCGGAACAGCTTTCCGGCGGACAACGCCAGCGCGTTTCCATTGCCAGAGCTTTGGTCGGACACCCTAAAATTATCCTGGCCGACGAGCCGACAGCCTCGCTGGACAAACAAAGCGGCCAGGAAGCTGTCGGCATTCTGAAGAAACTAGCGAAAGAATCGGGGGCCGCAATATTACTGGTGACGCACGATTATCGTATCGTCGACATTGCCGATCGCGTGCTGGAATTGGAAGACGGCGTTATCCGGAACGCGTGATTTACAAATCCCGCGTTCCGGTATCGCAATTCGTTTAATCCAAACGGAAGCCGATTTTTAACTTTACTTGATAATGCGCAACCTTGCCATTGATGATATGGCCGCGCGTTTCAACCACTTCAAACCAATCCAGGTTATGCAGCGATTGTCCGGCCTTAGCAATAGCCTGCTGGATGGCGTCGTCGCTACTGACCGTTGAAGAACCCACGATTTCGATTACTTTATAAACATGATCGCCCATTTGAATCCCCCCCTTTTATTCTGTTAAAAACATATTGCGGAAGCGCTGATTTATTGACTAAGCGAGCGAATCACTCCGTCGCGCGGCACTCGCTCCCTTGCCTATCTCTTGTCGATTGTCTCGGTTGCCACGCTTCGTGCGCCTCGTGCTTCATCTCGTTCGCCTAATTAATCAGCGCCTCCTTAATTTGCTTGATTTAAAAGGATCGGATACCGCCGACGATATTTTGTTTGCACTGGCACAGGCGGTGATCGCGCAACGATTACCAATTGACTTGACCAATGCCGACCGTACCAATAACGAATTGGCGATAATAACGTAAACGATAATAATTATCAATCAGTAGCAGTGCTTTGAACAATTCTCTAAGAAAACACTGAATAACTGGCAGGATTCCCGGCCCAGAACCCAAAATGACATTTACCTCACCCACCTTAAAACGAAAGGCCATCTGCTTGGTTTATGAGTCGCTCATCCTTATCGCTGTGTTATTTGTCGCAAGCCTCATATTCCACTTAGTCGTTCGCGATACGCAGACAGATTACTTTAAGCCGCTGTTCCAGGCCTACCTATTTGTTGTAATGGGATATTATTACACGTGGTATTGGACACACGGCGGACAGACGCTTGCCATGCAAACATGGAAGATGCGCATCGTGACCGCAGATGGCGGCAATTTGACGAAAAAAATTGCCATTTTACGTTATATCTGTACATTAATTGGTATAATATCTTTCGCGATTATAGATTATGCGGTTCCGTTTGAATTCATCAATAAACTGCATCTGATACTCATAAGTTTTATATTTTTTGGTTTTGGATTTCTTTGGGCAATATTTGATCGCGATCATCAATTTCTTCACGATCGATTGGCAGGAACGCGCATTGTCAGGCTCGAGAACTAAAATTTCCCCGCTTTGTACATTGAACGGTCGATCCTGCGAAACACTTGACGCCGCCGCACAAATAAAACATGTACAAATAACCAGTTACACATGAATAAAGGCAATACGAATAGTTTTATGACCTGCTAAAGATTGGATTTCAACAATCCGTAAAGACAGGAAATCATTTATTTCCAACTTATCTCAGATCACATTAAGCCGATGCAATATCTAATCAATACTGTTCCTACCTTAAAGCTCATTTTGAGAGAATGTGTTGCGCATGTAAACTTCCTTGTTGTTCTGGCTTTGACGCTTTTTATTTTTGTCATTGATTTGCATTTACCGCTCGGCGTAGCCGCCGGCACACCTTATGCGCTCGTCATATTCGCAACTCTTTGGGTTGGCGACATCAGATCGACTTATGTTATTGCAGCGATGGGATTCGTATTTACGATCGCCGGATATTTTCTGTCGCCCGGCATAGAAGCGCCGTTTCATACCGTGATTATTAACCGGACGCTCACATTGATGTTGATAGTCTGCGCCGCAGCAATGGCAATCAGAATCAAAAAAGCGCATATCGATATTGCCGCTTTAATGAATCAGGTATTGACCGATCCTATTACTGGCTTTAAGAACAACTAGGCATTTGAGGTCGAATTAAGCGACGAAATTCAACGATGCAGACGACACAACCGTCAACTATCGCTGGCGATCATTGAAACTCAAAACCAAAGCGCAATAAATAAGATCGCACAAGAAATCAGGGCAAACATCAGGGCAACCGACTTTCCCTACAGCATTAATCGCGACGCATTCGCGATTGTTTTTACCGAAACCAGCTTGGCCGAAGCGAAATCGATATGCGAGATCATTCACAAGCAAATCGGCGAGAAACGAAGCAAACAGACCCCTGGCGCTATTAAAATCGGCATTGTCGCGCTGGACAAAACCGACAGCACTGCTGCGGCATTGTTTGAACGGGCAAACAATGCGCTCTCCGTTGCAAAATCTAATGGAGAAGACGATGTGGCAACGCTACCGCAGGTTGCGAACAAGGATAAACCGCCGGTAGCGGTAATTTTATTACGCTCACGCTCCGGTTAATCTTCACTGCAGTACCAGTCTCAAATCGAGAAGAAATTATCTGTAAGAATTTCTAGCGTTGTTTACAGTATTTGGGAGAATACTGTAGATGAACATACATAAACGCACCCGCTTAACTTTACTGGATCGTCAGGAAATCTGGCGGCTCTACCAAACCCGAATCTGGAAGGTAACGCAA
>JALRCN010000018.1 GCA_023257295.1 Nitrosomonas sp.
AGAAATAACGACGAACAAAGATCTTAAGGAAACGCTGATTAATTGACTGTACGAGCGAATCTCCTTGTTGCGTGGTGCTCGCCCCTTCATTGATCTTGTCGATAGGTCCCGTTTGCTGCGTTCCGTGCGCCTCGTGCTTCATTTCGTTCGCCGAATTAATCAGCGCTTCCCTAAAGAAAGCAGAATTCCATTTAGCTTCATGATAATCTCCTTATCTTTTGCAAATACTGCGGCATTTGCCGATTTTATTGATTTTACAAGCATAAACGAGCAATGACACAACAAGAACCAACGACTTCCGAATTATCCGATCAGCAGGAAATTCAAGCCGAGCCGATCAAAACGATCAGAATCGATCAGTGCGACATCACGCTGCTGGGCACGGCGCATGTATCGAAAGCCAGCGCAGACAAAGTTAGAGAGCTGATCGCAACCGGGCAGTACGATGCGGTTGCGGTTGAATTATGTCCCAGCCGTCATAAAGTCATCGTCAATCCCGATGCGATGGCGCAAATGGATTTGTTCCAGGTGATCAAAAAAGGGCAAGCCAGCATGGTGGCGGCCAGTCTGGCATTAGGTGCATTCCAGCAGCGCATGGCGGAGCAGTTCGACATCGAACCCGGTGCGGAAATGCGCGTTGCGATTAAAGATGCGCAAGCCGCCAAATTGCCGGTGATATTGATCGACCGCGAGATCGGCACCACGATGAAACGAATTTATCGCAATGTGCCATGGTGGAAGCGTTTTGTTCTGTTTGCGGGATTGATCGAAAGCGTCATCAGCAAGGAAAAATTCAGCGAAGAAGAAATTGAAAAACTCAAGGAAGGCGATGTACTGGAAAGCTCTTTCTCGCAGTTTGCCGAAAATGAGCAGGATCTTTTTCATCCGCTGATCAGCGAGCGGGATGAATACATGTCTTCCCGCCTTATCAAGGAATGCAATGAAAACAATTACCGGCATATTCTCGCGGTTATCGGCGCCGGACACCTGAATGGCATGGCGCGGCATCTGGAAGCGCAAAGCATCGCCAACCCCGACGAAAGAATTGCACAACTGGATACCATCCCGCCATCGTCGCAATGGCTCAAATGGATTCCCTGGCTGATCGTTGCATTGATTCTAGGCGGTTTTGCCGTCGGTTTTATGCGCAGCCCGGAACTTGGCACGGCGATGGTGGTGGATTGGATCGTTATCAACGGCGGATTATCCGCTCTTGGCGCAGCGATTGCTTTTGCGCACCCGCTTTCGATTCTGACCGCTTTTTTGGCTGCGCCGCTGACATCGCTCAATCCGACCATTGGAGCCGGAATGGTCGTTGCAGGCGTGGAAACTTATTTGCGCAAGCCGAAAGTGGGCGACTTCAACCGGCTCAGAAAAGACACTACTACGCTCAAGGGCTGGTGGAGCAATCAGGTAACGCGCATTTTGCTGATTTTCATTCTCTCCACACTGGGTTCGGCGATTGGTACCTATGTCGCGGGATTTAGAATTTTCGAACAACTCAGCAGCAGTTAACCGGATATGTTCGGTTTCTTCGAACGCTTTATTGATCCTTATCCGCCGGAACATCCGGCGGAACCGCCGCAGGGGTTGTATCGATTCTGCCGCCACTATATTCGGGGTATCGAGCCCTATCTTGTCTTATTGGCGCTTCTAACCACGCTGCTGGCAATCAGCGAAGCTTTGCTCTACAGCGTGGTTGGTCAACTGGTCGATTGGCTGGCCGAAAAGAAAATCGACAACTTCATCGAAAGCGAATGGCCCGCTCTGCTCAGCATGTCGATCTTGATTTTGATCGTGATTCCGCTATTGGTGCTGTTACACGCGCTGGTGATCAATCAAACATTGATGGGTAATTTTCCCATGCGCGTGCGCTGGCTATCGCACCGCTATTTGCTCAGTCAAAGTTATGCGTTTTTTCAGCATGAATTCAGCGGACGAATCGCCACCAAAGTGATGCAAACTTCGCTGGCGGTGCGCGAAACGGTGCTGAAGCTGCTCGATGTGATGCTGTTTGTCGTGGTGTATCTGGCAACCACGTTATTGCTGGTCATCAATGCCGACCCCTATCTATGCATCCCGTTGCTGATCTGGCTCGTTTTATATATCGGCATCCTGTTGTATTTCGTGCCGCGCCTCAAAAGGGTCTCCACACTTCAGGCAGATGCGCGGGCATTGATGACCGGCCGGATTGTCGACAGTTACACCAACATTCTGACGCTCAAGCTTTTTTCCCAAAGTCGGCGCGAATCAGCGTATGCCCGTGCCGGTATGGAAGAATTCATGGCGACGGTATATCCGCAAATGCGCCTGGCAACGGGACTCAATTTCTGCGTTTGGATCATCAATATGGCAATGGTGTTTGCTACCGGCGCATTGGGAATTTATATCTGGATGCAAGGTGCGATTGGCCCAGGTGCGATCGCGATTGTGATGAGCCTGGCGATCCGCATGACCGGCATGTCGCATTGGATCATGTGGGAAGTCAATACGTTGTTCGAAAACATGGGCACGGTACAAGACGGTATCAACACCATCGCCAAACCGCAGCTCGTAACCGATGACCCAGACGCAAAAGACCTGCATGTGCCGCATGGCGCGATTCAATTTGAACGGGTCTGCTTTTCTTACCATTCGGATCAGCAATCGCAGCGGCGTATTTTCGATGACCTGGATTTAGCCATTGCCGCTGGCGAAAAGGTGGGGATTGTGGGGCGTTCGGGTGCGGGCAAATCCACGTTTGTTAACTTGTTGCTGCGATTTTATGATGTCCAGCAAGGCAACATCACCATCGACGGGCAGGATATCCGGTCGGTTACTCAAGACAGCCTGCGCGCCAACATTGCGATGGTGACGCAAGACACTTCGCTATTGCACCGCTCGGTTCGCGACAATATCTTGTTTGGCAAACCCGATGCCACCGAAATGCAAATGGTTCAAGCCGCAAAACAAGCGCAGGCGCATGAGTTTATTCTGACGCTGCGTGACATCAAAGGCCGCACCGGCTACGATGCTCATGTCGGTGAACGCGGCGTCACCCTTTCTGGCGGTCAGCGTCAACGCATCGCCATTGCGCGCGTGCTCTTGAAGAACGCGCCGATCCTGGTGTTGGACGAAGCAACCTCGGCGCTCGATTCGGAAGTGGAAGCCAGCATTCAACAAAGCCTATATCAACTGATGGAAGGAAAAACCGTGATCGCCATCGCACACCGCCTATCCACCATCGCCGCGATGGATCGATTGATCGTGTTCGATAAAGGCCGCATCGTCGAACAAGGCAGCCACGCCAAATTGATAGCCAGCAATCAATTGTACGCACAGTTGTGGAATCACCAATCGGGTGGATTCCTCGGCGTTGCGACGGAATAGAATAATCGGACAGTTCAAATCGATTTCTATATCGAAATCGTTGTCGCTAATACTGGCTTGCTGTTATTGGCAAGGCCCCCGCTTATTTGACAACTCATCCGGCTTTCAGTAGATTCGTTCGAGGCAAAAAGAGCGTTTATTTCCCTATCTTCGGCTAATTTGATGATTAATCGTAACACGCCAGAACAAGCGAGTATCGCACAGGCTGAAGCATTATTTAAACAAAATCGTGCTGGCGATGCGTATCTTTCCCTTGCCTTGGATGCATGGTCGCAGGGCCGATGGCAGCAAACCATCAAATATATTCATCAAGCGCAACAACATGGCGTAGACGGCGCCGAAATATGGCACCTTCTCGGCTGTGCCTATGGCCAGTCAGGCGACGAGCAGGCTGCGCTGAATTCCTTTCAAACTGCCTTGCAGCGTGCGCCGGGGCATATCAATAGCTTGTTGCTGGTCGCGCAGATATACCATAAACACGGCACATCGTTTTGGCGTGGCAATCGATTCAGAAAATCTTAGGGCAGAACCAAACACATATTCAGGCATTGTTGCTCGGGGCGCGCTGTTTGTTGACAATGGGCAATCCCGCCGATGCGGAAGCATTATTAAAGGTGCTGCTGTATTTTCAACCGGATGATGCCGAGGCGCTGAATTTGTCGGGCAACGCCGCTTCCGCGCAAGGATGCTATGCGCAAGCAAAGTCATTTTATGAAAAGGCGATACAAATCGATGCCAGCATGGCTCCCGCGTGGGAGAATCTCGGTCATGAGCATTACCGTGCGAGGCATTTCGTCGAGGCCGCTTCGGCCTATGCACGAGCGGCGGATTTGGAGCCGGGGCGCACCGAGATACAGTTGATGGCGCTACACGCGAGCGATCAAATAGCGGACTGGTCCAGCCGTGATATACAGTTATCGCGGTTACTGACTGCCTTGCAATCCGATGAAAATGTGCAAACATCGTTTGCTTTTATCACCAAACTGGACGACCCGGCATTGCAATTAAAGATCACGCGCAATTGTGCCCGGAAAATACCGCCGATCGCACCGAGCCAGGCAGCCTTGCGTCGAGTTCCGGCGCGAGAAGAGCGATTGACTTTGGGATATTTGTCCGCCGATATTTATTCACATGCCACTGCGGTCTTGATTGCAGAGTTGTTGGCGTTGCATGATCGCGAACGGTTCGCGGTCTATCTCTATTATTACGGCATGAATGACGACAGTACATTGCGTCGGCGCATTTTGGAGTCCGCCGATCAAGCACTGGATGTCAGTCTCCTTAATGCGGGTGAAATCGCCGAGCAAATTGCACGAGACGGTGTTGACATATTAATCGACCTGAAAGGATGGACCGACGATCACCGCCTTGATGTATTGGGTCAGCGCCCGGCCCCGCTGCAAATGCATTATCTTGGCTATCCGGGGACGCTTGGTAGCGAAGCGGTGGATTATTTGATTGGCGATCGTTTTATAACGCCACCGGCAAGCGATGTGAATTTTCATGAAGCCTTGCTGGTTTTGCCCGATTGCTATCAAGTCAATGACCGGCAGCGTGAACAAGCCGCGATACCCGCGCGTAGCGAATATAATTTGCCGGAGGATAAATTCGTATTTGCCGATTTTAATCAGCCGTACAAAATTACGCCGCAGTTGTTCGATGCGTGGCTGCGCATTTTACATGCCTGTCCTGACAGTGTCTTGTGGCTGCTTGATCACAATAGGGATGCGACATCCCATTTGCGCGCCTATGCAATCCAACGCGGCATTCCCGGATCGCGTTTGATTTTCTCGTTAAAGGAGCCTATTCCGCAGCATGTCGCCCGCCTTACACTCGCCGATCTTGTTCTCGATACATTTCCGGTAAACGGCCATACCACCACCAGCGATACTTTATGGGCGGGGGTTCCGGAGTTGACGATTGCGGGGCGTTCGTTTATTTCCCGCGTTGCGGGAAGTTTGTTGTATAACGCAGGATTGCCCGAATTGGTTTGCGATACGCTGGATGCATACGAACAGCGAGCAATATCGCTCTATCGGGAGCGTGCGTTATTATCCGCTCTGCGTGCGCGATTAAAAATGCGCGAGAATTTGGTATTGTTCGATACGCCGCGCTGGGTAAACGGATTTGAACGGGGATTGCGTGCTGCTTGGGCGCGCCATGCAACTGGTTTGCCGCCGGCGCGGATCGATGTTGGCAGTGATCATTATTAGGAGATGGGTGTGAACAAGAAATTAAATGTCGGTTGCGGTCGCAATGTGATTGACGGCTGGATCAATTTGGATCGCATAGCCTTGCCGGGAGTCGATGTGGTGGCCGATATCGATAGCTGTGCGGAACATCCGCTGCCAATACCGGACGATTATGTCGACGAATTTCTGTTGTCGCATGTGCTTGAGCATTTACATAATCCGTTGCCGTTGATGCAGGAATTGCACCGCATCGCGGTACCGGATGCGCTTGCCGTCGTTAGAATTCCATATGGTTCCAGCGACGATGCGTTTGAAGATCCGACCCATGTGCGGCAGTACTTCCATAACAGTTTCGGTTATTTTTCCCAGCCTTTTTATTGGCGCGCGGATTACGGTTTTCGCGGAGATTGGCATGCCGAACGCGTGAGTTTGTTGCTGCCAAAAGCCGACAACGAGGGCTTGAGCGTTGACGAAATTATGCAAAAGGTTCGTGGGTTGCGCAACCAAGTAAAAGAAATGATTGTAGAATTACGCGCGATTAAACCGGCGCGCGCGCCGCTGGCGGAATTGCAACGCGCGCCGGCTATTGAATTGGTTCTGATATGAACGATGAAAGTGTATTGAAAATACGCTACGATGGTTGTCCGCTATGTGCGCATGCGGAAAATCATGATCTCGGGTGTTTCGATTGCAGCCAGTATCCGATCGATACCGGTACGCTGCCACGCCAGTTGCGTTGGTTGCAATGTGTGCAATGCGGGCATGTCTATACCGACAGCTATTACACCGGGGCCGGTTTGCAGGAATTGTTCCGGCATGCGCATACAAATCAAGTCATGGATGCGGCCAATGCCGATCAGATGCGCATGCTTTGGGCGGAAACGGTGGAGCGTACCCTGCGCTTTTTGCCCGAATCGTCTTTATCGAACGAACCTCTTTGGTTGGATGTCGGTTGCGGTTCCGGTGGTTTGGTTGCCGTTGCGGCGGAATTCGGTTGCCGAAGTATCGGATTGGATTTGCGGGAAGCAACAGTGCGTAGTTTGCGCGATTGGGGTTATGCTGCGGATCAAATAGACTTCTTGCAGTTAAACAACGATCAATTATTTGACATCATTTCATTTGCGGATGTATTGGAACATATGGCGTTTCCTATGATTGTGCTGAAAAAAGCATACGATTTACTCAACCTGAATGGATTGGTGCTGGTGTCGTGTCCCAACTACGATTGCTTCAGTTGGCGGGCAATGGATAAGTTAAATGCCAATCCCTACTGGGTGGAAATGGAACATCATCATAACTTCAGCCGCGCTTTATTAAATAAGATGCTGGCCGTCAGCGGTTTCAAACCATGCGCTTACGCCGTTAGCCGCCGCTACAAGGCCGGCATGGAAATAATCGCGCGGCGAATCGATTAACCCCTTATCACAATTTTATTCCCCCAATGCCGCTCATTACGCTTGATAACGCCTGCCTGGCTTTCGGTCATCACGCTTTGTTGGATCATGTGGCTTTACAGCTCGATCCCGGTGAACGTGTCGGTTTGATTGGCCGCAATGGCGGCGGCAAGTCGAGTTTGTTAAAAGCATTATCGGGTGAAATCAAGCTGGACGATGGCAGACTTTGGCGGTCGCCGGATTTGAAGTTGGCTTATGTGCCGCAAGAGCCTGTTTTGACGCCCGCCAATACGGTTTATCAAGAGGTTTCTGTGGGGCTGGGCAAAATCAGCCAGGTGTTGCTGGATTATCATGCCACGTCGCAGGCGCTCGGTGATGCTGCGGGAGATATGCAGGCGTTGCTGAATCGTTTGCAGGATTTGCAAAACACGCTGGAGATGGAGAACGGATGGAGTCTGCAAGCGAAAATCGAAACCGTGATCGATAAATTGGAATTGCCTACAGATACTTTGATCGCGCATCTTTCCGGCGGATTGAAAAAAAGAGTGGCGCTGGCGCGTGCATTGGTGATATCGCCGGATGTGCTGTTATTGGATGAGCCGACCAATCATCTGGATTTTTCGTCTATTGAATGGCTCGAGGAGTTTT
>JALRCN010000033.1 GCA_023257295.1 Nitrosomonas sp.
CCATTATTCGAAAGTCAGCATAAATACGAAAGCGGTACCGGATGGCCAAGCTTTACCCAACCCATCGCGGGGCACATCGGCACCAAACGCGACTTCAAATTGATCGTATTGCGCACCGAATACCACTGCGCTCGATGCGGAGGCCACCAAGGGCATGTCTTTAACGACGGACCGCTCCCCAGAAAGGAGCGCTGGTGCAATAACGGCCTGGCACTTCAGTTTATACCCGCCCCTGAGCAGCTTCCGCCACTCAGGGGCTAACGATATGCGGATTTCCCATTACTTGTTTTTGGTGGCGATGTGCTTATCCCTGCTCGGATTGAGCGCATGCCGAAAAATCGATACACTCATCGCGGAATCGGCATCGATTCAAATTACCAACGAGAATCTCGACAGTGCAATTTTTGCCGGTGGGTGCTTCTGGTGTACCGAATCCGATTTCGACAAAGCACCCGGTGTGGTATCGACAATTTCTGGATACATTGGCGGCACTGTCGCCAATCCGACTTATGAGCAAGTAGTCGACGGCAAAACCGGCCACGTAGAAGCCGTTCAAGTATATTTCGATAAAACAAAAACCAATTTCTCCCAGTTACTGGAAGTCTATTGGTTGACAATCGATCCACTGACAACTGGTGGGCAATTCTGCGATATCGGCTCACAGTATCGCAGCGTCATTTTCTATCGCAACGCAGAACAAAAAGAACAAGCAGAATTGTCAAAAAACAAACTTGAAAACTCAGGACGATTTTCGCAGCCAATCGTAACGGAGATTCTGCCTTCGACAGAATTCTACCGCGCGGAAGAATACCACCAGAATTACGCGACTAAGAATCCGCTGCGCTATGTGTATTACCGCAAAAATTGCGGGCGTGACGACCGGTTGGAAGCATTGTGGGGAGTGAAGCATTAATCCGATCCCGGTTATTTCTTTAGGCGGCATTACACCCAAGATTTTTTTACAAGAATATTGGCAAAAGAAACCGCTGCTGGTGCGCAACGCGCTGCCGAACTTCAACGGTTTGCTGACGCGCGACGAATTGATCGCATTGGCCTGTCATGACGATGTTGAATCGCGCCTGATCGTGCAAAAAAGCGGCAAATGGCAGATCAAGCATAGTCCACTGACAGAACAAGATTTCACTCGGCTTACAAAAAAACAATGGACGGTACTGGTGCAGGATGTGAATCACTTTTTACCATCGGCACGGGATTTATTATTGAAATTCCGCTTTATTCCGCATGCCCGCTTGGACGATCTGATGGTGAGCTTTGCGCCACAAGGCGGCGGAATCGGCCCGCATTTTGATTCTTACGATGTTTTTTTACTGCAAGGCATAGGATCGCGGCGCTGGCAAATTTCCGCACAGCAGGACGATCAATTCATAGAAGACGCGCCGCTCAGGATTTTAAAAAACTTCCAGCCGGAACAAGAATGGATTCTGCAATCCGGCGACATGCTCTACCTGCCGCCGCACTATGCACATAACGGTATCGCCGAAGAGGATTGCATGACTTACTCCATCGGCTTTCGTGCCCCCAGCCATCAAGAATTGATTTCCCAGCTTCTTGTTTACATGCAGGATCATATCGAAGCGGAGGGACGGTATGTAGATCCGGATTTACAGTTGCAGCGTCATCCGTCAAAAATCAGTATTGCGATGCGCGCGAAAGCCAATTCAATATTAAAAGGAATCAAGTGGAATCAATCGGACATTGAAAACTTTCTAGGCATCTATCTCTCCGAACCCAAACCGCATGTTTTCTTTGAGCCGCCGCAAAAACCGCTGGCGCTATCCAACTTCCTGAATCGAGCAAGAAAACAGGGAATAGCGCTTAATTTAAAAACACGAATGCTAAGTGGCAACGGCAAATTTTTTATCAATGGGGAAATTTTCACAGCGAGCAATACGACTTATCGGATCTTGGAAAAATTAGCAGATCAGCACACGCTCATTCTGGATCGGGATATCGGCACCGCTACTGAAGACCTGCTTTATCAATGGTATACCAGCGGTTATCTTGAAATAAAAAGCTGAATTATTGCCTGATCTAACGTTGAGCGCATTTGTATAATCGGGCAAGTTCGATTATCCTATTGCGCGCAAATCAAAACGCAAAACATGGGAGATTAAATTGTTTAGATTTTCACTTTTAGCAGTTGCTACTTTTGCAGTATTAACATTAAGCGCTTGCGAAGGCAAAAAAAGCCTCGATGGTTATCCTATGGATAAACCACCTCCTTCGGCTTATGCACCGAGAGATTCCGAGCCTGAAGGATTAAAGCAGTAAAATTAAACAAAATAGAATCACAAGCATCTGATATAGCTTATCTAAATAAGATTATTTGCCAACTCTTCTTAAGTCATTAACTCCCTGAAAAATGGAATTGATGACTTATCGATTGAAATACAAAGCGGATACTTACCTCCTATAAATCGAGTGATTATTTACTTTGTTTTTCAATCAAAATCTCTGAGACCATTTTTTACTATCGATTCAAGAAAAGTGAATAATGGATTTACAGAAAAAAGAAATCACTTGGATAGATGATATTAATATTCAAATGATTAAGGCTTGGAAAGCAGATATACGCTAATCAATTTTCAGTTAAGAAATGCGCTTGAATGGTTGGTCAAATTCGTTATATACTGCCGAACTTGGTCTTAGTAGTTTACAAACTTTTTATAAGGAAAAATCAATGAAATATTCACTTCTGGCTATTACTTTACTAATTCTGACTTTATCTGCTTGCGGCGGCGCCAAAAACCAAGCACTGCCGGCAACTCAACAAGAAGCTTATGAAAAAGCTCTGAAGGGTGAAGAAATAGAATGTCCAAATGGAGCAGACAGTAACGGAAGCTGCAGATAATAACGAAAACTGCACCAAACAAAAAAAACCGCCAAGAGAGGCGGTTTTTTTTGTTTCTTATTTGAGCTGTTCATGCAGTAATTTAAGAATACGATCTGTCGCACTTGCACTCACGGCAGTGCCATCGTCATTGAGCACCGTGATTTTGCTGGTATTGGTTCCCGTGCTATGCACTTGGATGCGGTATTTACCGGCACGAGCGCCATCTTTGTCGCTGCGCCAGAACATCATATTCGATAACATACCTTCGTCATTGCCCTTCTTCTTGACGTCTTTATTGTCACTCCCCCGCCAAAACATCATGTTCGACAAAATACCCTCATCGTCGCCTTTCTTTTTCTTGTCGGTATCGAGATCTACGTACCGCACAAAATAAATACCATCCTCTCGATTCCGGTCTTCCACGGTGAAACCGATTCGATCGAGCGCCAAACCGACACGACGCCATGAACGATCGAATGCTTCGCTAACGACCAGCGCACCGTCTTGACTCACGTAGGCGCGCTCATTCGTTGTACCTCTGCCCATGGCCAATTCAATCTTAGCTTTATGCTCCTCGACACCGAAACGGATCATCAAGCGCGACAACATCTCCGCTTCCAGATCTGGATCGGCTGGACGCGGTTGCCAAACCGAGCGATTCAGATTGCCGCCTTCGATAACTTCAACCATACCGCGATGACTGACATAGATTTCCGTGACCCCCGCCTCATTGCGTTCCAGTCGTGTACGAAACTTGTCGCGCTCAGCGGTCGAATAAATACTATCCAAAAAAGTGGAAAATAAGGAACGAATCAAATCTTGCGGAATTTTGGCGCGATTCTCTGCCCAATCGGTTTCCATGATACCTGCTTCCGGAATTTCCAATTTAATCAAGAATCCGAGCTCCTGCCAAAACTCCTTGATCACCGGCCATATTACTTCCGGCGGCTGCGGCACAACCAGCCACCGTTGCGTTCCCGCACGCTCGACATATACATTTTGGATCGATGACGGCAAAAAAGACGAAGTGCCGTTTTGTCCGCCACGCTCGCTGCTATAAGACGAATAAGTCGTACTGCCGGGAGCATTAAGTTCAGGGATTGAATAACGTTCGTCGATGGCCGGTTGAACCAGATCGGGCGGAATATCCAAAGGTGGCAATCTGCCCGCCGATTTATAATCGATGGTTTTCGTATCAGGAAACAGATCGATCGTCTTGCAACCCGCACTTGTCAGCGCAAGCATGACTGCCAAAGGTACGGTTGCTTTTCGCCATCTCATTTTCGACATTTCACCCCTTCAAATCGCGATATCAGCTTGCCGCATTGCAGCGCGGATCAGTGCATGGTATTGGCTCGACAGCGGGGTCAGCGGCAAACGGATACCGGATCCGATCAAACCCATCTGAGCAACCGCCCATTTCACCGGAATAGGATTGGCCTCGACGAACAAATCGGCGTGAAGCCCGAGAAGCTTATTGTTTAGTTGCCGGGCTGCGGCAAGATTGCCGGAAAAAGCGGCCACACACATATCGTGCATTATTTTGGGTGCCACATTGGCGGTCACGGAAATCACGCCATGTCCGCCTAATAGCAGAAGAGCCAGTGCACTGGCATCGTCTCCGCTGTAAACCAGAAAACCTTCAGGCGCGCGCAACAACAAATCGCAACCGCGCCCGATATCGCCCGTCGCGTCCTTGATGCCGATAATGTTCGAAATTTGCGCCAGCCGCAATGCGGTATCGTTATGAATATCCGCAACCGTTCTGCCGGGAACGTTATATAAAATATGCGGCATATCGACGGCTTCTGCAATGGCTTTGAAATGCCGGTATAACCCTTCCTGAGTAGGTTTGTTGTAATAAGGCGCAACCGACAGGCAAGCATCGACACCCGCATTCTTGGCATGAATCGACAAATCGATTGCTTCGCGCGTGGAATTAGCGCCGGTACCAGCGATCACGGGTATCCGGCCTGCGACATGATCGACCGCCGTACGCATGAGAAGATGGTGCTCCTCGAAATCGACGGTTGGCGATTCGCCTGTGGTACCGACAACCACCACACCGTCGCTGCCTTGCTCTATGTGAAAATCGAGCAAAGAGCGAAAACGATCCAAATCCAATCCGCCTTCTTCGTCCATCGGCGTAACGATAGCAACCAAGCTACCTTTGAACATAACAATCTATCCAATGAAAAAATCGCATTTTACCCGAAACTCATACCATTGAAGCAGTTTCGCCGTATATTCGATCGATCTATCTTTTGGAGAATATCATTGCACCGTCGCGGTAATCCACAGCAATCGTATCTTTGGCGACAAATTTCCCCTCCAGAATTTCTTTCGCCAACGGATTCTCGATTTGCGCCTGGATCGCCCGTTTTAGCGGACGTGCGCCGAATACCGGATCGAAACCTGCCGCAGAGATCTCCGCCAACGCCCCATCGCTGACTTCAAGTTTCATTTCCAGCTTAGCCAATCTGGCTTCGAGATACTGCAACTGTATTTTCGCAATCGATTGAATATGCTTGCTATCCAGCGCATGGAACACCACCACCTCGTCGATGCGATTGATAAACTCAGGACGGAAGTAAGTCTTGACTTCGCCCATTACCGCATGCTTAATAACATCGTAAGCGCTTCCAGACATTTCCTGAATCATTTGCGAACCCAAATTGGACGTCATGACGATCACGGTATTCTTGAAATCGACAGTGCGTCCTTGTCCATCGGTCATGCGGCCATCGTCGAGCACTTGCAGCAATACATTGAAGACGTCCGGGTGCGCTTTCTCCACTTCATCCAGCAAAATGACGGCATACGGTTTTCTACGCACCAACTCGGTCAGATAACCGCCTTCTTCATAGCCCACATAACCCGGCGGCGCACCGATAAGCCGCGCGACCGAATGTTTCTCCATGAATTCTGACATATCGATACGGATCAGATGATCTTCGGAATCGAACAAGAATCCGGCCAGTGCTTTGCATAGCTCGGTTTTTCCGACACCGGTCGGCCCCAAGAACAAGAAAGACCCATACGGCCGGTTCGGATCGGACAACCCTGCACGGGATCGGCGGATTGCATCGGACACTAGCCGCACCGCTTCATCCTGACCGACAACGCGATCATGCAGCTTCTGCTCCATCGTCAGCAATTTTTCCCGTTCACCTTGCATCATTTTGGATACCGGGATACCGGTGGCGCGCGACACCACTTCGGCAATCTCTTCAGCGCCAACCTGGGTTCGCAGCAATCTGGGCACGGTTTCCGTTCCGGCTTGCTGCTTTTGCCCGCTCAATTGCGACTGCAGTTTTGCTTCCAATTGCGGCAACCGCCCGTATTGCAACTCCGAGACTTTTTGCCAATCGCCTTTACGGGTGGCGGCATCGATTTCCAGCTTGACCCGCTCCATTTCCTCTTTGATCTGCTGCGAGCCTTGCACATTAAATTTTTCGGTTTTCCAAATTTCGGCCAAATCCGCGTATTCTCGCTCCTTCAGCTTGATTTCTTCTTCCAGCAACTGCAGTCGTTTTTGCGAAGCTTCGTCTTTTTCCTTCTTGACCGCTTCGCGTTCGATTTTGAGTTGTATTAAACGACGGTCAAGCTTATCCAGTACCTCAGGCTTAGAATCTATTTCCATGCGAATTCTGGCTGCGGCTTCGTCGATCAAATCGATGGCTTTGTCCGGCAAAAAACGATCGGTAATGTAGCGGTTGGATAGTTCTGCAGCTGCGACAATCGCAGGGTCGGTGATATCGACACCATGATGCACCTCGTATCTTTCCTGCAAGCCGCGCAAAATCGCGATCGTCGCCTCGACAGTCGGCTCTCCCACCAGCACTTTTTGGAAACGCCGTTCCAATGCGGCGTCTTTTTCGATGTACT
This sequence comes from Nitrosomonas sp., assembly GCA_023257295.1. GTDB lineage: Bacteria > Pseudomonadota > Gammaproteobacteria > Burkholderiales > Nitrosomonadaceae > Nitrosomonas. The sequence continues at coordinate 6,743 of JALRCN010000033.1, forward strand.
TGCGATATTCATCCAATGTAGTTGCGCCGACACAGTGCAACTCGCCGCGCGCCAGTGCCGGTTTCAGCATATTCCCCGCATCCATCGCACCTTCCGCTTTGCCAGCGCCGACCATGGTATGCAACTCGTCGATGAAAACGATGGTTTTTCCTTCGTCTTGCGCCAGTTCTTTGAGTACGGATTTGAGGCGCTCTTCGAACTCGCCCCGGTATTTAGCACCCGCCAGCAATGCCGCCATATCCAACGCCAACACGCGCTTATCCTTTAAACTCTCAGGCACCTCACCATTGACGATGCGCTGCGCCAATCCTTCGACGATCGCGGTTTTTCCGACACCAGGCTCGCCGATCAATACCGGGTTGTTTTTGGTGCGCCGCTGCAATACCTGGATGGCGCGACGAATTTCGTCATCGCGCCCGATGACGGGATCCAGCTTGCCTTGACGTGCACGCTCGGTTAAATCCAATGTGTATTTTTTCAAAGCTTCCCGGCTGCTTTCCGCCTCAGCATTGCCGACTTGCTCGCCGCCGCGTATCGCCTTAATCGCACTTTCCAGTGCTGCAAGATTGCCGCCATGCTGCTTAAACAGCGTGCCGATTTCGCCTTTGTCTTGCAAAGCTGCCAAGAGAAACATCTCGGAAGCGATGAATTGATCATTGCGTTTCTGCGCTTCCTTGTCCGCAATATTCAACAGATTATTTAACGTGCGAGAAAGCGCAACCTCGCCGCTCGGATTTTCGATCTTGGGCAAACGTTGAACGCTTTGTTTGATGCTTTCCAGCAACGGTGTCGCATTGACCCCGGAACGTTGCAATAAGGAACGCGTGCTGCCGTCTTCTTGTTGCAACAATGCCAACAATACATGCTGCGGCTCAATAGCTGGATTATCTTGGCCGACGGCAATGCTTTGCGCATCGGAAAAAGCTTGCTGAAATTTTGTCGTCAGTTTATCGAAACGCATTCAATTCTCCCGTTGTAGGTATTAGCGCCTACGTGGGGGATCGATGCGAAATTTCAAGAGCGAATCTTAGAATGGATAACCTTGAGTTTATTTACGCACTGCGCTTTCTTTCTGAGGAAACGCTCAACCCCGGAAGCAATGACAGGCTTGCTGAAGTAATATCCCTGGAAGTAATTGCATTTTTGCCGCAATAGAATATTGAGTTGCTCCTCCGTTTCAATACCTTCCGCGACAACTTCCATTTCCAGGCTATGCGCCATCGCAATAATCGCGGAAACGATTGCATAGTCGCTCTTATCGACGACAATATCGCGCACAAACGAGCGATCTATCTTTAGCGTATTGATCGGAAACTGCTTCAGATAACTAAGACTCGAATAACCCGTACCAAAATCGTCAATCGAAATATGTATCCCCATTTCATTCAGATGACTGAGTGTTTCAATTACTCGCTCGATATTGTCGACCAGCATACTCTCGGTAATTTCTAAAGCAATATACTTCGATTCCACGCCCGTTTTCTTAAGTATCCGTGAAATATTGCTCACCAGCTTGTTGTCTTGAAACTGTCGCGCGGATAAGTTAATGGCCACACGAGGCACACAATAGCCCTGCGCTTGCCAAGCATTGATTTGTTTACAGGCTGTTTCTATCACCCACTCACCGATCGGAATAATCAAGCCAGTCTCTTCTGCCAGGCTGATAAATTTATCCGGTGCAACCATATCGCGCTCTGGATGTTGCCAGCGGATCAAAGCCTCGACGCCATACAACTGATTATCGACACCGCTGAAGAGTGGTTGATAATATAAAACAAATTCGTCGCGCGCCAGCGCATAGCGCAGATCGAGACTAAGCGCCTGTCTTTCATGAAAAGATTTATTCAATCCTTCGGTATAGAACTGAAAATTACTGCGTCCGTTCTCTTTTGCATGATACATCGCGACATCGCTATTCTTAAGCAATGTTTCCGCATCGCTGCCATCATTGGGAAATACCGCGATGCCGATACTGCTGCCGATGAAAAACTCATTGCCGTTAATGCAAAACGGCAGTTCCAATGTATCAAGAATTTTCTGCGCGACTTTTGCCGCATCGATCGATTTGCCAATCGAGTTCAGAACGATGATAAATTCATCTCCGCCTTGACGCGCAACCGTATCTTCGGCACGAACGCAGTCCAGCAATCTTTTCGTCACTTTGGAGTTGTCCCCTTTTGACGGACACATTAAATTATGTGTAAAGGAGAAGGAAGATGACTCAGAAATACAAACCTGCATAC